>PUKM01000005.1 GCA_003552325.1 Natrialbaceae archaeon
CCCAGAAAGGTCACACGCAGTTGCATTACCTCGGGTTCGGGGCCGGTCGATTAAACCCGCTTCGGAAGCCGTCTGGCCGAGGGTCACACGCTCATATAGCATCCAGACCCAAGTGTATCGATTTAGGCCACGCAGATACCGCTTCCAGCAGCCGCGAGTGAAGCGAGTGGTTCCCCGCCGAAGCGGGCTTCGCCCGCGAAGTTGGCCTTTTAGCGTATACTTTTACGCCGAGCGGTTCCGAGCGAAGTGAGAAAATCCGGGCGCGAAAAAGTACGTGTATTGCAACAGTGTAGACCCATCGGAGCCGTAGATGTCCTCGTCTATCCACGACAACCGGCAAACGACTCGCCGGCCACCCACCACACTTTTGCGGACACTCCCACAACGTGAGACATCGACATGGGCGAGAGAGACACCGATGCCGAGGGAACGCCACCAGACACCTCCAAAAACGACTGGGAAGCCGTTTTCTGGGACATCGGTGGCGTAATTCTCGACCTCGAGAGCGTCGCTCGGGCCCATCGACGGTTCATCGACGCCCTCCTCGAGCGCCACGACCTCGAGTATGATCCGGAGACGGCACTCGAGGCCTGGAGACGCCACGTCGGCGAGGCGTTTCGTGAACGCGAGTCACACACCTACTACCCCGCCCGGGAGGCCTACGCACGTGGGACGGAGGCCATCCTCGATCGTGACCGGCCGCTCGAGCCCGAGGACTGGCGACCGCTCTTCGAGCGCGTGACACAGGCAACGATCGAGCCAAACCCGGGTGCGATACCGACCATCGAGGCACTTGCCGAGCGCCCACTTCACGTCGGCATCATCAGCGACGTCGACAACGACGAGTGTCGCGCCATCCTCGAGACGTTCGACATCGTCGAAGCGTTCGACTCGATCACCACTTCGGAGGCCGTCGGCTACACGAAGCCCCACCCGGCGATGTTCGAGACGGCCCTCGAGGCCGCAGGCGTCAGGCCGAAACGGGCGCTCATGATCGGTGATCGGTACGAGCACGACATCGCCGGTGGGGCCGATGCCGGGCTCGTGCCGGTCAGTTACGGTGCCGATCCCGGTCCGAAGACGGCCTACGAGTGTGAGACACTTTCTGAGATCCTCGAGATTCTCGACAGCAATACGGACAGCCACCACAACTAACCAATTGGGAGCCCTCAGTGGGTCCAAGACATGGACCTGATCGACAGGCTCTGGGACGAGTCAACGAACGAAACCGTTCGCCAGACGCTCGAGCCGACCGTCCCGTTTTTCGAGATAGTCACCCACCTCGGCGACGGCGCGTTGTTGGTCGTTCTCGGCGTGTTGTTGTACTGGTTCGGCGCTCGGGACCGGCGACGGGATCGACTGTTCGTGATCGCAATCGGCCTGAGCGCCCTGGCACTCTCTGCGGGACTCAAGGGTATCTTCGAACTCCCGCGACCGGATGTGGCGTTCGCTCCGGCTGGGTATCCTGGCTACACGTTCCCCAGTGCTCACGCCATGGGAGCAGCCGCTGTCTACGGGGCCCTCGCCGCGACGATGGATCTCGGGCGGGCACGGACACGGTACGCCATCGCTGGCGTTCTCATCGGACTCGTGGCGCTCTCCCGTGTCGTTATCGGCGTCCATTTCGCCGGTGACGTGATCGTCGGACTCGTCCTCGGGTTGGGACTGGTCGCCGCTGGCCAGTGGCTCTCGAGCACAGAGCGATTCGATCCTGGGGCAACGTTTGCACTGGCCGCCGTCATCGCCGTCAGCGCCTTCGCACTCGGCTCTCGAGTATTCGTCTCGCTCACCCTCGGTGCCTCACTCGGTGGGTTGGCCGGCTGGTATCTGTTCAAAGACCGCACCACGTCGAACAGCGCCGCCGCCGTCCTCGCCATCGGTGTCTTCGCGCTGATCGCCCTCGGCTTGCTTCGGGCCGTCTCACTCAGCCTCGGGGTCACTATTCCAGACCTCCTGTTTAGCGGTGCTGGCGTCGCCATCGAAGCGGCAGGCTATGCGCTGTTGACGGCGTTCTTGATCGCCGTGCCCGTCCTCGCAGTCGCGGTTGAAGACGATCCCCGGCTCCGACAGCTGCAACGGCGACTGCCGTTCGAGGGACGTCAGTTGAATCCCGACGACCTTTCCCCCGAGAACGACTGACGCGGGCTATGCTACCGGTGCAAACCCGACTCTTTGCAAGGTGTACTAGTATCGACCGACACAAACCGCCCGTCTCCCTACCGTCGCTCGAGCGTCACCCGCCCACGTGTGGTCTGAAGCTGGAAGCCGGCCTCCTCGAGCATCGTTCGCGTCCGGGGGCCGCCGTGGAGCCAGGCTTCGACCAGGTCATCGGGTTCGTCGATATCCGTGGCGAGCCGAAAGGAATCCACACACTCGAGTGACAACCCACGATCGGCAGCGATCGCTCGATGATCGAGGAACGACGTCCCGTGATAATCCGTCCGGAAGGCCCCGTGGCGCACGACGAGTGCGTTTGTCCCGCCGCCACGGCCGGGCGCGATGACGACATCGCCCGCAGTCGAGAGACACCGCTCGAGCGTGTCTGGTCGGACGAGTGCGAGATCAGCCATGACGATCGCCACTGGATGTTCCGGTGACGGCGGTTGGCGGCCATCCGCCAGTACGTCGTTGACCGCGACGGAGAGCGACCGGTCGTCCCGCTCGAGGGAGACATCCTCGAGAACGTCGAACGCTTCGTCCCCTGGTGGGGTCAGGTCATCGGTGGCGAGGACGGTTGGCTCACGCCCGGTTTCTTTCACGACGGCACAGACATCCGCGAGCATGGCATAGGCCAGTCGCCGTCGCTCGTCTGCCTCGAGCACCGGCTCGAGACGGGATTTGGGCTCCCGGCCATCGAACGGGACGAAAACGCGCATCGCTCACTGTTTCGAACCGGTCGACAAAAACGCGTCGGAGCGACGGAAGCGACTTTCAACCCAGCACATGCGTACAGCCACCAGTGCAAGGACGCATCGAAGCCGGATCGCATCCGGGAAAAAGACGGTGCGTGGACAGTGACAGCACGCATGCCCCTGTTGTCATCACTCTCACTCGAGTACGAGCTCACCGCTTCCATCACTGATGAGTGCAACAAGACGGCGTGAGCGTCTAGACGGTGTCGGCCGAGTCCCCCCAGAATCGACGGCCGAACCGGTTAGAACAGTGGCTCGAGTTCGTCCTCGTCGTCTTCGACGAGCGTCTCGAGGTTCTCACTACTCTGGGACTCGATGTCCTGCATGTTGTCCTGAGCTTCGATCGCCACCTGCTGGAGGCGTTTGATCCGCGGGACGTTCGTGACGCCCGAGAGCAGGATGGCCGCCGACACTTCGGGGACGTTCCGTGGGAAGTCCCCACCCCGAACTTCCATCGACCCGGTTTCCTCCTCGAGCCATTTTCGCCCGCGTTCGATGCCTTTCCGGTTCAGATACTCGCTTGGGCCGGAGAGAACGAGGAGTGCACGTTCGGTGCCCTCGACCTCACACGGAAGCGTGAGTCGGCCAAGAGCGGCCTTGCGCACGAGGCTCGTAATGCGGTTGGTGGTGTTCGCGGCATCGAGGCCGTCGTTGGACTTCCCACCGCCGGTGAAACGCGACAGGAGGCCACCACCGGTGTTGAGTTCGACGCCCTCTGAGGCGTAGCCAACCGTCGAGACACCGCCACCCGAGAGGGTGTTAATGATCTCCGAGGAGTCGACGACGCTTTCGGCGACTTCCTGGCCTTCACCGACCTCACCGGCGCCGAATAAGACGCCAAAGCGCCGAACGATCTCTTCGTTGATCTGGGCGTAGCCCCCTTCGACGGACTCGCCGGTTTGTCGCCAGGAGTCGTTGTCGAAGACGAGCAGGTTGTCGACTTCGCGGACGAAGGTCTGGAACGACCGCGCCGCGTTCAGTGTATAGATCCCACCCTCGTCGGTCCCAGGCAGGATACCGAGCCCGTAGACGGGGATCGTGTAGATGCGTTTGAGGTGTTTCGCCAGAACTGGCGCGCCACCCGAACCGGTGCCGCCACCCATCCCCGCGACGATGAGGAAGGCGTCAACCTCGTGGGTCGGGATGGCATCGACGGCGTTCTGGACCTCATCGATGTCCTCTTCGGCGATTTCCGCGCCGAGTTCGTTGTCAGCACCCACGCCATGGCCCTTTACACGGGCCTGGCCGATGAGTACGCGTTTCTCCTGTGGTATATTTTCAAGTCCGATGAGGTCCGCTTTCGCGGAGTTCACAGCGATCGCCGCGCGGACGATTCCACTGTTGGTACGGTCGTCGTAATCGAGGAATCGATCGACGACCTTTCCACCGGCCTGTCCGAATCCGATCATCGCCAGCTTCATTGTTGAATAGGGGGCTCCGTTGACTCGAAAACAGATCAAAGAGCATTATAAGCTTTGTGATAGGCTGAATTTCATGTTTTGAAGACTATCTCCCAAAACCAAAAGACGGCA
>PUKM01000069.1 GCA_003552325.1 Natrialbaceae archaeon
CACCCGGTCGTCCCGGGCCACCACCTCGTGCCCGGCCGAAAAACAGCGCCCACCGCTCACTCACTCACCGTTCGGGGCCGTAGACGATGCGTGAGGGGGCTTCGTATCCACAGTCGGGGCAAGTCGTACCACCGCTGGACTTTCGCCCCGTCTGCTGCCTTCTCGCCGACGCGAACGTCGTTGTTCGTACACTCCGGGCAGCTGAGGTCCGGAGCCGGCCGCTCCCGGAGTTCGTCACGGAACGACGTCGCGTCCTTCGTCTCGTACCCCCGCGACCACACCGGATAGCCGTCGACGAGGATTGCCCCACGCCATTTGTACCGGTAGGAGTCCGGGGCTCGATGCAGGACGGCTCGCGCACCGGTCTCGGTGTTCCGATACGCAAGCGTCGGCGAGCGGCTCTCGCGTCGCCAGTTGGTGATGCGAGGCATTGGTTAGAAGTGGACGTCAGCGGGCACGATCCAGAGCTCTTCACTCTCCTCCAGCACTCGATCCAGCTGCTCACGGTGACGGATCCCGTTCGCATATTCGTTGTACAGGAAGATCGTTGGCCCGTCATAGGCACCGACCTGGTGGAAGGCGTGCCGAGCGAGCTCTTCGTCGCGCATGATCTCCTCGTCAGAGAGTTCCTCAATGGCCTCTTTCACCCGGTCAAGATTACGCTCGAATTCCTCCTTCGTCGCCTCCCAGCCACGCTCGAGCAGGTCTTCGCCATCATCAGAGTCGACGGAGGCCGCAGTCGGCAACTCTCCCCATCGGGCCGAGCCGGCGACCGTCGTGTCCTCCTCGTCGAAGGCGACAAAGTAATCAAATACAGCACCGGATTGGGGCTCAGCGCCGACCAACTGCCTGAATACTGACTTCCCTGCAGCCAATGCTTCGTCTTCTGTCGATGCCTCTACGAGGGCGTAAATGACCAAATGCATCTAAACCACCTCAGCGCCCGTGGGCTAACCGCTACTTGACCCAACGCGCGCCGCTCTCTCACCGGCGCGAACAAACAAATTCTGACTGGTACTCTTAGTACAGCTCAACTTTATAGAGAAATCGCCTTTTACTGCTCAGCTCGTCAAACGTCACATATTGACGTCCACCTCGAAACGAGGTTCCTCCACGTTGGATACGGCGTTCCACGGGAGTGACTTACGGGTTTGTGCGCTGTTCGTTGGGATTTGTCCCGATCTCGGGGGCGTCTGTGGTCGAACGCCACTCGTGGTTGTCCCACTGGAACCGCACGGGCCGCGCCATCGGCCTAGTTAGGTGTTCGGTGTTCTGCCGGAGGAACGTCTCTGAGGCGGTGAGATCGGCGTGTCCCTCGAACCCGCAGGGACAGGTCAGTGTCTCTCGATGCCGAACTGTCTCGGCTCGCTCTCCACACTTCGGACATGTCTGACTCGTCCACGCTTCGCTTTCCGCTTCCACATCGACCCCGTATTCCTCACAAACGGACCGAAGCTGGTCAATGAACTTGCTGAACCCCCAGAAGTTCTCCAACTTCTCGTTGATCTCCGCTGACGGCTGCGTTTCGATGATGCCAGTGAGATCGCCGATGTATATTGTTGTAATTCCCGCCTCGTACAGCCGTTCGACAAGGTCGCGTATGAGAGCGTTCTGAGCGTGCGTTCGTCGACGGGAGCGTTTTCGGTAGAGCCGGCGGATACGGTGGCTCGTGTCCTGTTCAGGCGGGAGCTTCGATGAGAGGCGTCCGATCTCTTCGGTCGTCGATCGGAACTGCTCGAACAGCTCCTCACCGTCGTAGAGGTACTGTTCCCCTGTCGTGGTCGTACAGGCAACGAGATTGTTGGCACCTAAATCGAGGGCGGCTTCTTCCGAAGCCAGTGGTGAATCCAGTTCCGAGTCGTCGACTGTGACTGGTTGATATGCTCGATAGGTGCCTTCAACCTCGTCGTATTGAATTTCCAGTCGCCCCTGTTCGCCGGACCACTTCGGATCGCCACGCACCTCCAGCCGGAGCCGTTCGTAGTACCCCAGTCCATACTTCTCTTTGAGTTCCTGGCCGACCGGAATTTCGACCCGGGAGTAGTCGCCCCACTCTATCTCGTACGAATCGTTCCGAACGAACAGCCGGAGATCTCGCCCGTCCTCTTGATTCCCCCAGTAGCCCGGTGGGGACGCATCTTCACCGCTTTCCAACAGCGCGAAAAACGACTTCCAGGCGGCGTTGTTCTTCCGTGTCACCGTCTGGACGCCGGCAGCGCCGAGTTGGCCTTTGTACTCTCCGCGAAACTCATCGGTCTCCCAGATGTTCTCGTCATCGAAGAACCGCTGGCGACGGGCATAGGTCAGCTCGTTCCAGAAGCTCGCCGCCGCGTCCATGACGTCTTGTAGGAGGGCCTCATCCGACTCGGAGAGGGGACGTACCTCGAAAGTATTGGTCCGTTTCATCGCTTGCTTACTTCCTGCTGGTCGGGTTGCTCCCACCGGCGAGGGATGTAGCCGAACTGTTCGATCTCGGCGGCCTGTTCTCGGAGAAGCCCGACGAGGACTTGCTCTGGAACGCCTGCCTGTGCTTGCGCGACCAGCAGACTCTGGAGCTCCTCACGGGCATCCTCGGCGGCTTCGAGATCGTTATCGCCCATCGGTGCGCTCCCGGGTATCCCCGGTTTCGTATTTGAATGTACGCGGCGCGATCTCGTACCCGGAGTTACTCCGACTTCGCTCGAAGACGGCGCCGGCGTGTGGGTCCGCGCCGACCAGGCGGTCGAACACCGTCTTTCCGGTGGCCAAGGCGTCGTCGTGCGTCGATGCTTCTACCAGTGCGTGTATCACCATATGCATCTCAAACACCTCGAAACGCCGACGCACTGGATGTCGTTGCTCGCTCCAGCTGCGCCGGCACCCATCGCCGGCGCTCGAAAACGCTTCTCGTGACGGCGGATTCTCAGGATTCGTCCGCTCGTTCGACAGTGATGGTTAGATCGCCCGACGCGTAGTCGGCCTCGAAGTCGACGGTGAACGCGTCCGCCTCGTAGGCGGCGTGGTAAGCACGGTGGCGTTCGAGCGAGCCAGTCGCCTTGAAGTGGAAGAACGCGGCCGCCGTGTAGGGCTTGCTTTGGGTTTCGACCTGCGACTCGACGGATGCGAGGAGCGCGATCTGGGGCGTCTCCGTGTCGATACTCGCAGCGAACTCCGTCGCTTCCTCGACGGTTGCTTGCGAATATGCCGGTGTCTCGCCGGTGAGCACGTTCACCGGGGTTTCCGTCTCGTCGGTGAACAGGACGTCTTCGAAGGTGTGTGTTCCGAGGATCGCCTCGGGATCCAACTTGCAGTCGTGAAACGGGTCGTCGTCTGAGGTCATCGAATCACGAACCTATGGCGGGGCTCACCCATTCCGACCCCTGAAAAACAGCAGCTGCCACGAAGCAGATCGAACTAGGAGTGGTTCAGACTCGCCCTCTCGAAGGGTGAATCTCCGGTTGGAATGAGCAGCTCCTGTCGGTCCCCGACCCGCTCAGCGAGCTTCCGTTTTAGGTACTGCCTCGCCGTCGACGGCGTGAAGACGCCCTTGTCGAGCATATCGCCGACGATGTCTTTGAGGGCCGCGAACTGGCCCTGCAGGTGGCCGTCGCCGACCGGCTCGCCGTCGTACCAGCGCACCGTCGCGAGCGCGCCGTTCCCGACTGTCTTTCCCTGTTCGACCGTCTCCGAGTCGTACTGGAGCCCGAACCACAGCGTCCGATAGGCGGTCACCTCGAACGTCGTCGACACCACGAAGAACGCCTCGTGGTGGAGGTAGTCGAGATGGTCCGCGACGATCTCGTCGAGGGTGAGCCCGGTGGCACGAGGCTTCGGCTCGACGACCGTCGACGGTCGATCCTCGTCAGCGAGGTAGCCGTCGACGGCATCTGCCTCGAGGCCATCGGCAAGCTCTGCGAGGAGCTGTTTCGCCCACTTGGAGTCGGTGTCGTCGCCACCGAACGGCGATTCAGCCGAGATTCGGTGCTTGAGCTTCAGGTTCGCTGCGCCCCAATGGCTGTAGTGGAGCGTGTACTGTCCGTCCGTGCGTTCGTACGCAACAAGTGCGCGATGTCCCATCGAGCAATCACCTCACAGGGCGACCGCGACTGGATCGCCCCGCACCCCTCCCGGGGGACGAACAACTCTACTCGTCGATCGGGTCGAGGGAACTGAGGTCCGCGTGGAGGACTTCGCCGTCGCGAACGACGTACCGCTTGGCCAGGACTGGGAAGCGGCACTTGGTGAACCCCGCCGTCTGGATCTCGAACTCTTCGTCGGCTTCGAGGTGGTTGGCGAGTTCTCGCAGGAATTCGTGGGTCACGATGCCGCCCTCGTAGTCTGGGAGGCCGTTCTCCCGCGCCTCGTACACCTCGAAGTCGTCGTACCCCCAGATGGTGAGCTCTCCGTCTTCGGTCACCTCCCAGTCGAGCGTCCCGAAGCAGTAGCTCTCACAGAGCTCGCGGA
>PUKM01000212.1 GCA_003552325.1 Natrialbaceae archaeon
GGTGCCGAACAGGGTGACGTCGCCGTCGCCGCCGAGCACGTCCTCGAGACCCACGACTGGCTCGACCCCGAACAGGTCGTCGTCTTCGGTGGCTCCTACGGGGGCTACTCCGCCTACTGGCAACTAGTGCAGTACCCCGACCTCTACGCCGCCGGCGTCGCCTGGATCGGCCTCACCGACCTCGAGGACATGTTCGAAAACACCATGCCACACTTCCGGACCGAGTTGATGCAGACCTATCTCGGCACGCCCGAGGAGAACCCCGAGCTCTACGCCGAACGGAGTCCCGTCACGCACGTCGAAAACCTCGCAGCCCCCATCTTCCTCGTCCACGGCGTCAACGACCGTCGGGTGCCGGTCTCACAGGCACGGATCTTCCGGGATGCCATGCTCGAGGCAGGCTACGAGGAGGGGACGGACTTCGAGTACGAAGAACTCGGTGAGGAGGGCCACGCCTCCTCGGACCAGGACCAGAAACTCCGGATGTTCGAACTGCTGGCGGACTTCCTCGAGCGCCGGGTCGAGTAGGGAAGCTTCAACTCTCCGCGGCCGGGAGGTCACCTATGCGACAGTTCGTGCTTCTGGCTCACGACGTCCCACTGGACGGTGACTTCTCACTCGACGACCTCGCTGGCGGGGCCGGGCGTCTCGATGCGCTCGCGCGTTCGATCACCGCCGCGTTCGTCACGTCTCACGGTATCCGGACGGACGTTCGAGTCCACGTCGTCGTCCAGGACGCCTACACGATCACCTTCGACGGAGCCGAGTTGCGACGACTGAATCCCGACGAGCGGAGCACCGCCGCCCTCGTCCGAAGCGCCCTCGAGCGCCGCGAGGAAGCCATCGGATCGATGCCCGCCGAAATCAACCCTGGTGTGGCCGGCTATCGGCGCGGACTCGAGGGGACGCTCGAGGCTATCGACAGCGAGCCGGTGGTGCAGTTACACGAGGACGGGGACCCGATCGTCGACGTGGCTCCTGACTCCATCGGCGATGCCACGTTCGTCCTCTCAGACCACCACGAGTTCACGGAAGAGGAGGTGAGCTTGCTCGAGGGACGGGTCGACCAGCGGCTTCGGCTCGGGCCGACGCTGTTGCACGCCGATCAGGCGATCACGATCAGTCACCACTACCTCGATACGGACGGCTACGAGCGGTTTTGAGGGGCTGCGTTGGCGACCGGTCGCGTACTCCTGGCAAGGAACGGCCAGCGGACGTATCTGCATCCGCTCAGGAAACGCAACAGCCATACCCCCACCGCCACATTCTCTCATCGAACCCGACATGTCCGAACGGAAGCGCCTCATCGTCGTCTGTGGGCTCCCCGGAACCGGCAAAACGACCGTCGCCGGCACCCTCGTCGACCGACTCGAGGCCGAACTCGTGCGTACCGATGTCGTCCGCAAAGACCGTTTTCCCGACCCCGAGTACACCAGCGCTGAGACGCGAGCGACCTACGATGCAACCCTCGCTCGGGCCTCGAGCATCCTCGAGCGTGGCGAGACGGCGGTTATCGATGGGACGTTCCGCCGTGAGTCATTGCGCAAAGAGGCCCACGCCGTCGCCACGGCGGCGAATGCTGGCTTCGAACTGCTCCACGTCGAGTGTGCAAAACCCGTCGTCAAAGAACGGATCGCGACCCGCGAGGGTGACGAAAGCGACGCGGACTTCGCGGTGTACGAACTGCTCGAGACGGAGTTCGAGCCCCTCGTCCAACCCCATCATCGGATCGATAACTCGGGCTCGCTGGCAGAGACGCAAACCCAGTTAGCGCCGGTGTACGATTCCCTGGATATGGCCGCTTCTCGAGTCCAGTCGTGAGTAAATAGCAATCGTTATTCAGGTTGCTCGCGTCTGCTCAGGTGCGGGCCGGTGGGGTAGCCTGGCATCCTTCGGCCTTCGGGTGGCCGTAACCTGAGTTCGAATCTCAGCCGGCCCATTGTTGTTGCCGCGTTCATCCCCTTTCGTGATCACCGCGTTGCCCTGGCGGGACCCAGTCACTGACCCGTCTGACCGGTAATGAGTGGAACCGTCGATAGCGAGGAGCGTGGCTCGGAACCGTCGCCATCTCACTCGAGTGGACCACTCCCGTAAAGAGGCTGTGTCTCGCCCCGTTCAGAGCCGCCGGGCGGAATTCAACACGACGAGCGTACTACTCGTCGCCATGGCTACCGCGGCGAGCAGGGGGTTGAGCAGGCCCGTGATCGCCAGTGGGATCGCGATCGCGTTGTAGACGAACGCCCAGCCGAGGTTCTGTCGAATACGGCGGTTCGTCCTGGCGGGGATATCGAAGACGTCAGTGACTCGCTCGAGGTCATCCGACACGATGATGGCGGCAGCGGCGTCGGTCGCGAGTTCCGTCCCGCTGCCGAGGGCGATCCCGAGGTCGGCGCTGGCGAGGGCGGGGGCGTCGTTGCTCCCGTCGCCGACCATCGCGACGGTGCCACGGCCACGCAACCGTTTGACGGTTTCGGCCTTCGCTTCAGGTGGGACACCGGCGAACACCTCGTCGATCTCGGGCACCTCCCGAAACTGATCGGCTGCTGGCCCCTCGTCGCCCGTGATGACGACGACGTCGCGACCGTCGGCGATCGAGGCGACCGCCTCGCGCCAGGTCTCACGCGGGGTATCGGTGACGGCGACGACCCCGTGGGCGTGGCCGTCCCAGCCGACGACGACGGGGACGGAGCCCGCGGCTCGAATCCGATCGACGTGGCCATCGAGGTCGGCAGGGAGGTCGTAGCCACGCGCGTGAAGGAAGTCCGGATGCCCGACGGCGACCGACCGCGCGTGTGCCGTCGCCGTCTCGTCCGTTCCTTCCGGCGGTCCCGACGCGGGGAGCGTCTGTTCGGTGGCGGCCACTACCTCCTCACGCCCGCCCCCATCCACGCCTGTCGTGACGACACCGGTCACGCCCTGTCGATGGCGTGTAAAGTCGTCGACGCTCGCCTCGAGGGGCTCCCCCTCCCCCGTCGTCTCGGCATGGTCGACCACGGCGGTGGCGATGGGGTGTTCGGAAAAGCGTTCGACAGCGGCGGCGTACTGCAGGACCTGTTCTGGATCGTCACCGACGACCGAGGTGACACGCATCTCGCCGGCGGTGAGCGTCCCGGTTTTGTCGATGGCGACGATGTCGACCGTCGGGGCGTCTTCGAAAATCGTCTCCGTCGCGACGACGATCCCGTTTCGGGCGGCCGAGCGAACACCGGCGGCGATCGCGAGTGGCGTGGCGAGGCCGAGGGCACACGGACAGGACACGATCAGCACCGTCAGGCCGACGAGCATGGCCGTCGAGACGCTCGAGCCCGTTGCGAGCATGATGACGGTGATGAGCGAGGCGACCACGATGACGAGTGGGACGAAAATCGTCGCCAGCCGATCGGCGAGCGCCTGGACGCCGGCTCGAGAGCTCTGGATCGACCACAGGAGCTCGAGGAGGTGATCGAGGGTACTCTCAGCGGCCTCGCCGACCGTGATGACCAGGGGGGCATCGGTAACGAGGGTGCCGCCGCGGACGGGGTCACCCGGTGATTTCCCGACGGGCACCGATTCGCCGGTGAGCAGCGATTCGTCGACGGCGGCCTGTCCACTGTCTACGAAACCGTCGAGCGGGATCCGTTCCCCTGGTTTGACGAGGATCGCTTCGCCAGGGTCGATGGCGTCGACGGGGACGGTTGCTTCGCTGTCGACCCGGCGAGCGTGGTCGACCTGTTGTTCCGTCAGGTCAGTCAGGAGGTCGTGCGCTCGCCGTTTGATGACGCCTTCGTAGTAGTTGCCGGCGGTGACGACCAGGATGATCGCGACGGAGACGTCGAAGTAGAGGTCCGTCCTGCCGAGCACCATCGCGAGTGTGCTGTAGGCGTACGCCGCCAGGGCGGCGATCGAGACCAGTAAGTCCATATTCGGGAGGCCAGCACGGAGGCTCACGTAGGCCCCGCGGAGAATCGGATACCCGGTGTAAAAGAGGACGAACGAGGTCATGAGCCAGATCTGCGTGAAGACGTAGAGGCCGTCGTACCCGCCGAGATCCACGAGTGGCTCGTAGCCGAAGTACGTCGGGTAGAGAAACATGACGTACCACACCATGACCATCATGCCAAAGAGGCCGCCACCCGCGAGGAACTTGACCAGGGCCTCCCCTTCAACCGTCTCCGTCTCGTCTGTCCCACGTTTTCTGGCGCTGTAGCCAAGCCCCGAGAGCCGGTCGGCGATCGTCTCCTCGTCAGTCCGGTCGGGATCGTACGCGACACGAACGGCATCACTGGCATAGCTCGCCTGGACCGCGTGAACGCCGTCGAGCGCATTGGCTCGTCCCTCGAGGAACGCCTCACAGGTGGCACAGTACATGCCGTCGACGGCGAAGTAGCCGTGTTCGCCGTCGATCTCCGCGAAGTCCGGCATCTCGCCCTCGCCGTCGATGGCCGATTCGATCGCGTCCAC
>PUKM01000015.1 GCA_003552325.1 Natrialbaceae archaeon
GCGTGGCGTCAAGACCTCGATGGTTGGCGCACTGGCGACATCCAGCAGGAACTCGGCTCCTGGGAGGAACGATGAGCGTGGAGGCCACCAGGGGGCGCGACCGCCGCGAACGACAGCCGACGTGCAACGCGCCGAGCTGCTGGGCGGCCGGCGCGGTCGTCGAGATCGTCGACAGCGGTGAACTGCCACCGGTGTTGTGTGAGAGTTGTAGAAAGCAGTACCTCGGGGTGTCGACATGAGCGGTCTCTGTACCCGCTGCCGTGACTGCCACACCAGTTTTTGGGTGAAGACGGTTTACAGTTGGAAGCCGGTGTGTCGAGACTGTATCGACCAGGGCGAACTTGTCTGGGTCGACCTGCCGAACGGCCAGCTCGTGGGCGACGTAGCACCGGAGATCAAAGAATGAGTTCGAGCGCCGATATTTATAACAACTCGCGTCTTTGTGGAAAACAGCAAAGCAGGCTAACCAATCAACCTGTGAGAGAATCTCGCAGGGGCGAACGAACGCCCCTGAGCACACTTGATTCTCTTGCGGCCATCGGCTTAAGCGTTCACCTCCAGCGCGAGCTACCGCTTTTGTCGAAAGCCAGCGGTCCATCGGCCCGTCGGGTCTCTGCCGATCTCCAACCAATGACACAATCACAAAAATCAGTTGACCGATTTAACCGCGTTTTACCGAACTCGGTAAAATCAAAATCGCCACACGGCAAAGGGATGAAAATCAAT
This sequence comes from Natrialbaceae archaeon, assembly GCA_003552325.1. Lineage (GTDB taxonomy): Archaea > Halobacteriota > Halobacteria > Halobacteriales > Natrialbaceae > Natronosalvus. Next base: position 727 of record PUKM01000015.1, read on the forward strand.
TTTACCGATTTTACTTATTCTCTCTGGAGGGAGGATATGTGTAGAGGTTTCTGCGCATCTGCCATAGTGCCGAATCTCTGTCTACCCGTAGAGAGAATCGGTAAAATCGGTAAAATCGCCTTCGACCATAGAGCCGTCATGCGATTTTTGTTTTACCGAAGGCAGTCAAATGGCGGTAAAACTGTGGTCGACTCTCGGGTAAACGGCGGTGTTTGTGTGGAGGTATCAACATGAGCTGGTCTGATAGTCAACTCGGAAAGTTGAAAGAAATGGCTCAGTGGGTATGTTGGACGTTTGAAAACCGCGACGGTGACAAAACGAAACCACCTATCGCACCTTTCGACAATACAAAGTACGCAAAATCTAACGACTCGGATACTTGGGGTACGTATGAAGAGGCTGTGTCATACCACGATCGCGAAGACACAGACACGGAAGGTATCGGGTTCATGTTGTCAGAATCGGACTTGGTCGTGGGTATCGATCTTGATGGCTGCCGGCACCCAGAAACAGCGGAGTTGGAACCCTGGGCTTCCGAGATCGTAGAGTTGGTAGATACCTACACAGAAGTTTCGCCGAGTCAGACCGGGCTTCGGCTCTTCGCTGTGGGTATGCTTCCCGAAGGCCGATCTCGTCAGAAGCAAGAGCGGACTATCGATATGCCAGATTGGGTGCTTGAACAGAAGAGTGCCGAAATAGAGGTTTACGACGACGTTCGGTACATGACTTACACCGGCGACCAGCTCGAAGGAACTCCTTCAGATGCGGAGAAACGCGTATCAGAAATAAAGGAGTTGCACGCAGAGTATGTGGCCGACAAGTCGTCTTCCAGTAACTCGACTGCATCAACAACAGACTACGAGAGTGTAGATGTTTCAGATGATGAGGATAGTTCTGACTATACAAATGAATTCGGCACCTCATTGGAGAAAATTAGGGAGTGGGATGATAAACTCGACAAGCTACTATCGAAAATAGAGCCAGCAGTCTCTTTGAGCGGGCATGATGAGAGTGCGAGTGAATACGACTTCTCGACGACGGTGAAGCTGCTATACTGGCGTTTTTCTGAGAGGGATATAGCAAATATCCTTCGTCGTTTCCGTGGTCGTAAGAAGCTGAAAAGAGACGACTACGTTCAGAGAACGATAGCAAACGCGAAAAAGGCGAATTCCGAAAAGTGTGAACCGCCGCAAAACCGGAATATAGACAGTATAGAGGAGATTTCAGAGGCAAAAGTAGCTCTTGATGCGATGTTATCCTTGTATGAGAACGACTCTAACAGGGAATTAGACCACAGGACCGAGATATGGAAGGCCGTTGGAAAGATCGGGCCTGAAGGTGTCGATGAGTTCGCCGATCGTGTGGCCGGTGTTCTCGAGACCACAGTAACTACCGTTGAATATCATGCCGAGTTGGATGAACACAGTAGGGATTCTGGCCCGATCGTGGTCGACTCGGGTAAGACTTGGTTCATTGCTGGCGAACCAAAACGGAAGTATGAGCTGCTGAATTTCGAATTGGACGTACAGTCCTACCTCGAAATTGAACGTGGTCCTCTACAAGCACAAATGAAGGCCACTCTCGAAACGGGTGAAACGTTCTCGAAGGCAGTTGAGCCAAAGATATTCAACAGAAAAGAGAGATTTGATGATGAAATACTGGGTGAATCGTTCGGTACAAAATTCAGTATACCCTCTGTCAGCACCGATAATGTGTATGTTCAGGACCTACTTGATGCGCTTCGGATCTGGGTACACAACCAAGATGCCCCACGGCGGAAAGGCGTTCATCATATGGGTCTCTACGGTGACGAGTTCGTAATCCCTGGTAACTCTCTACGTTCGGACGGTTGGGCTGAGAATCCGAATATTGTATACTTAGAACGTGAGTTGGGTGTTGAACGCCGGGTTCAGTTGCCGACTGATAGAGACGATTTCGACAATGATGATGTGTCGAAAATAGTTGAGATATTCCCATTCACACGCGACTGTGAGAGACTACTGCCAGTAGTTGGTTGGTTTTACGCTGCACCGCTTCGGCCAATGATTCTCGAGCTTAGTGAAAGCGGTGAGTTCAACCACCTGAATATCACTGGTGACACCGGCAGTGGTAAGACAACAACCCTTAGCTACCTCTGGCGTTGTTTCGGTATGGGTGGTGAGCCGTTCTCGGTCGACATGACTAACTTCGCGCGTGTGGCTACGTTCTCGGCCACTAACAGCCTTCCACTATGGTTTGACGAATACAAACCGAGCGATATACCGGACTACCGGCTTGACCCATTCCACGACAACTACCGCAAGGCCACGCGTGGTGCATTCACTGAACGCGGAAATGCTGATAAGTCGACTGAGTCATACAAATTAGATGCGCCTGTGGTCGTTTCTGGTGAGCAATCGATTCAAGGACCAGCAGAACGGCGACGTACGATCATGACTCAGTTCCGAACTGAGACAACCGATGCGGGAACAGACACGGCAAGGGCGTACAAAGATCTCGTAGGCAAGGCGATCGTCGAAGATGGTGAACTGAACCTGTCTGATGAAGTGCCTGACCCAGAAGACCACGCGCTTGCGTACTACAGATTCGTTACCGGACTGAGTAAAGCAGAAGTGAAAGAAGAGTGGTATGCTGCGTTAGAATACGCTCACAAATTCCTTGAGAATCTGGGCGTCGTCGAAGAGATGGACGACTTAGAGATTCAGGGCCTTCAGACCGTGGTGTTTGGCTATAATATATACCGTAAGTTTGCTGAGTCAGTTGATGCAGATCTCTCCGAGCTGCCAACAGAAGAGCAACTGAACAATTCTCTCGAGTTCGTTGTGGAGAGAATCGGTGTTGATGGCAAACGTAAGAGTCACACAGACCGCTTTATCGAACTCTTCGGCCGTGCGGCTGTTCAGGAATATGTCGAACGTGGTCGGCACTACGAGATCGTACGTGAAGGCACACCCCGCGAAGAGGTTCGTATCAACCTACCCAGAACCTTCGACCAACTGTCGAAGTATGCAAACGACCACGGTATTGAGAATGAAGATCTGCTAAACAGCCATACAGACTACAGAGACCGCTTCTCTGAGTTGGCTGAAACACCCGGCTCTATCATAACTTGTGTTCAGCAGAACACCCCATGTGTCTCAAAGTGTACAGGTGTACTCACGGTGAAAGCTATGAACGATCTCGACTTTGATCGGAACGTTCTCGAAACAGACCAACCGATCGAAGCCGAAGATAGTGAATCGTCAGGTGATAGTGCCGACGGTGACGGCGACGGTCAGGCAGAGAGTCCGACTGTAGAACCATCACCAACCCCGACGGCCACCGCGACAGCCACAGACGGTGGTGATGAGAAAACGGAAGACAAATCAGACCGAGACGGTGTGAAAGGTAAAATAACCGAATATCTCCGTGTTGAGACAGAGAAGGGTGATGTAGTATCGGGTGTGGGTATAGCAGGTGAGCTTAGCGGTGATCTCAACCCGAACAGTGTAATTCGAGCATTGAACAGTTTGTGTGCCGAGAGATCGGTAATCGAAGACGTGGGTGGTGGTGATTACAGGGTTCTGTAGCCCAGTCGATAAGGTGATTTATCGACCAGATAGATGTAGTAAGCTCATCCTACCGCGTCTCACAGCCCGTACAGGTCGGCGCGCTGCTCGATTGCTCTTTGGACTGTCCGGCGGCTTGTGTCCAA
>PUKM01000130.1 GCA_003552325.1 Natrialbaceae archaeon
AGGGACACGACGGCGTCAGCGGCGAACGCGAGAGCTACCACGGCCAGTGATCCGAAGAGGGACTCGAGTGCCGGGGCGTACACAGCCAGCGCCGCTGCGATGGCAACCAGGAGTGTGGCTGCGAGCCCAACGGTGGAAACGGCCCTGTGTCCATCCGTGACGGAAGGGAGGTCGGCTTCCGGGTTCAGGACGTACGCCCCACGCTTCTCGAGACGAACCCCGAGAGCAGAGGCGAGCGTCGCCATTGGCCACCCCGAGTTTGGGGAAGCTGGCACGCGTGCCCACTCTCTGGCTGCCACGAGCGAGCCTGGTCGAAAGGCTGCGAGGGCGAGACACAACGCCGTGATTCGTGCCGGGAGGTACATGACGGCGTCGTCGAGGCGGGCACTCGCCGTCCCGATGGGCTTCGACCGGTAGCCGAGCATCGAATCGAGCGTATTTACCGCCTTGATCCAGGCCGCTGCTGCTGCGGCCAGTGGGAGGGAAATCGGTGCAAGGAGGGCGAACGGCAACAATGTCGAGGCGAATCCATCGGCGAGGTTTTCGGCCGCACTCTCGATGGCTGCCGATCGGATTTCGGGAGCCGATAGATCGCCCGTCTCGCGCCCGACGAGCCCGCGTGCTTCCGCTCGAGCGTCCTCGAGGTCAGACCCCATTCTATCGACGACCCGTCCATCGCCAGACGCAATGGTGCCGCCACCGTCAGTGACCGACCCCCCACGGTGTTCGCCACCCGTTGCATCGATTACCGCTCGAGTGAGGTCCAACAACATGCGGAGGCTCATCGTGAGAAAGAGCACGATCGCGGCCAGGGCGGCTCCGAGAGTGGGGTAGATGGCGAACCCGGCGGCGACCGTTAGACCAACAACGGTGGCCGCGATGAGTGGGAGGACGATAGCGATGACGCCACCGATCAGTTGGGTTATTCGGCGGCTCTCGCTCCACTCGCGATCGACAGCAGCGACGAGTGTGCCGAACCAGGCGACCGGGTGTACCTGCCGCGGTGGTTCACCGATCAGTAGGTCGAGGCTGAACGCCAGCCCGATGGCTGCGAGTGTGGAAAGCGTCATCGGTGGTCGCCCTCCGATGGCTCCTCGGTGTGATCGCTGGCTGGCGACGCGTGTATCGCCTCGAGGCGCGACGGAACTGCCTCGAGGGGTGTCTCCGAAAGTAAGATCGCCGTTCCGCCGATCGCAGTAATGCCGCCATCGGTTCGAGGATCATCGCCGACATGTATCAGTGATGAGACCGGGACCTCGAGCTGTGTTGCCGTTATCTGGAATATCTCCGGGGCTGGTTTGCGCCAGCCACAGGCGACGCTCGAGACGATGACGTCGAAATCGGTTCGTGACAGGTCCGAGCGGATGAGCGTCCGGCCCACCAGTTCCGGGACGCTACAGTTCGAACAGAGGGCCACCGGGCCGTACGATTTTGCCGCCTCGAGGGCCTCGCGAGCGCCGTCTCGCGTCTCGACGACCGGGTCGAATGCCGCGATGACGGCTCGTCTCACGACGTTCCCCTCCCACTCGACGCCGGCATCGGCGAGTGCTCGACTGACGTGGGCCGGCAACGGGATTTCGGCACCTGCCGGTGCATCGACGGTGGGCCGACGATATCGGTCGTCCCAGTCGTTGGTGACTGACACGCCGCGCTCCTCGAGTTCGTGGGCGATCGCCGTCGCTGGATCGTCCGTTCGATCGACGGAAACGAGCGTGCCAAAGAGGTCGAACGAGACTGCCACGTTCGAGTGAGTGTGACAAGAGACCTTGAGCGTGACGGAGCGACCCTCACCAGGGCTCGTTCTTGAGCCCGAGTTTGTACGCGATGACATTGGTCAACACGTGCAGAATCGGTGTCAGGACGACGATGACGACCAGCACCTCGAGGGTAAACCACTCGAAAAACCACTCCGTGGCGAGGAGGGCAACCAGTGGCAACGAAACGACGACGAAATCGAGCTGATCGACACCGGGGAACATCGCGCCCCGGTTACGTCCGGTTCGACGCTTCAGGAACGAGGCTAGGATATCACCGAGCATGGCCCCGCCGGCGAGTCCCAGTGCAGCCAGTGGCGGGAACCCCGGGAGTGTCAGGCCCAGTGCACTGCCCACGTCATCGCCAATCATGGTGAGTAATCCAGCCAGTGCAAGGCCTGCCAGGATACCAGCCGCAGTGCCTCGCCAGGTCTTTCCATCGCCCAGTACCCGTTTGCCGCCCCACTCCGCGCCGCCGTCGATAGGCCGACCACCGCCGGCGAGGACGGCTGCGTTGTTCGGCACGTACGCCGGTAACATGAGCCAGAACGCGACTAGGATGGTCTCGAGTATTGCCATGTCGGCCCCGATGTGCTAATCCGGCTTAACCACTTGTGGTTCACAATCTGTGTGTTACCGTGGCCCTGGGAGGGAATCAGAACCCCCTAAATATTCGGGGACAAATATTGCACTATGATTCCGCCCATCGCGAGTCGCTTCGTCGCCGGGGAGTCACCGGCTACGGCCCTCGAGCACGTCCGATCACTCAATGACCGAGAGATCAAGGCGATCCTCAACTTGCTCGGTGAACACTACGATACCCGCGCTCCTGCGGCATCGGACGCCGCCGAGTATCGAGCGCTCATCGACGACATCGGGACGTCTGACCTCGACGCCTGTATCTCGGTCAAGCCCTCACAAATCGGCCTCGACCTCGGTGATGACGTATTTCGGGAGTTCCTCGAGGAAATCGTCGAGTCCGCCGTCGAGCAGGAGGTCTTCGTCTGGATCGATATGGAAGACTACACCACGACGGACGTGACTCTCGACGCCTACGAGGACCTGGCCCGTGAACACGGTGACCTCGTCGGCGTCTGTGTCCAGGCAAATCTCAGGCGCACGCGCGAGGACCTCGAGCGACTGGCACCACTTCCGGGGAAGGTGCGCTTAGTAAAGGGAGCGTACAACGAGCCGTCCGCCGTCGCCTACACGGACAAGGCGACCGTGAACCAAGTGTACAAGGAGTTGATCGAGTACGCGTTCGAACACTTCGACGATGGGGTCGCAATCGGCAGCCACGATCCGGAGATGATCGAACACGCGACCGCGCTCCACGACGAACACGGCACGGATTTCGAGGTACAGATGCTTATGGGCGTTCGCGAAGAGGCCCAGGAGGAACTCGCAGCCGACTACGAAATGTGGCAGTACGTCCCGTATGGCAGTCGGTGGAAGTCGTACTTCTACCGGCGTGTCATGGAACGGAAAGAAAACCTGTTCTTCGCGCTGCGAGCGATCGTTGGGCGATAGAGGAACGCTGATTACCCCGTAGTGTGACGTGCTGTACATGACGTCCTGGAAGCGGGATTTCGCGAGTGGGCTCATCGTACTCGGCCCGATCCTCGTGACGCTCTATATTCTCTACTGGCTCTATGGGCTCATCGCTGGGATGACGCCGGGATTGATCCTCGATGCCGACGTTCTCGAACCGGTGATCCCGGATGGGGCGTTCGATGGGGCTGCCAGAACCCGCGAGCAGGTCGCTCAATTCCTCAGAGTGGTCGTCGTGTTGACCGTCTTCGTTATTTTGACGCTCTCGATGGGGTACTTGATGCGAACCACGGTTGGGGGGTTAGTCGAGCGAATTCTCGACAACCTGGCGAATCGGGTGCCAGGGCTTCGAGTTGTTTACAACGCCTCGAAGATGGCCGCTGAAACCGCCTTTGGCGAACAGGAGTCGTTACAGACCCCAGTCAAACTCGAGACCTGGGACGGGCTTCGAATGACGGCATTTAAAACCGGAAAGACGACCGACGATGGGCGCGAGGTGCTGTTTTTACCGACGTCGCCGAACATCACGACGGGGTTCGTCATCGAGGTCGAATCACATCGAACCACCGAACTCGATGAAGACGTCGAAGAAGCGCTCACTCGAGTGCTGAGTGCTGGCTTCGGCGATGCAGAACGCGAGCGCGGCATGGACGCCGGCATCTCGATCGACGTCGTCGACGAACGGATCGCTGGGTTGACTGGACCTGCTGAGGAGCAGGGAGACGAGACTCGGTCACAGTCAGGCACCAAGCGTACGGGGACCGACTCGAGTGAGGGGTAGGGCCACACCGGGTCACTCGAGACTGGCGAGACGTCCCCCTCGGATGGATCCCCAGGAGTCCTTCTCGATACCCGTACCCCTTTTCTGTCACTCTCGCTCGTCGTCGAAGGAATCCTGTGCCATAATCTCCTCGAGACCGGGTGCCCGTCGCCTGACCACCAGTAAGACGACACCAATGAGGATTGCCGGAATCACGATCATGGCGACGAAAATAAAGAGAACCACGGTGAGATCCGGCATGCCCGGTAAGAATCCAAGCGTGCCCACTATGATCATACGCAGGTTTCGGTGAGAGCTCACAAACATGTTTGGGTCTCCCCTTCAGTTTCAGAGCCTGACCGATAGGCGAAGTAAACGGGAGCTGAGCGGGGTGGATCGGGCGTTCACTACGATGATCGACGCATCAAAGCCCGAGGAATGCTTCGGCGTTTTCCCAGAGGACTTTTCGCTGCACTGCTTCGGGGAATTCGAGCGCGCCAAACTGCTCGAGCCAGGGCTCGGGCTCGAGCATCGGATAATCGGTGCCGAACATGACCTTGTCCTGGAGCAGCGTTTTGGTGTAGTGGAGCACCTGGTCGTCGATGTACTTCGGCATCCAACCCGAGAGGTCCATGAAGACGTTTCCTTTTTGTTGGCACATAGCCAGCTGTTCACGCTCCCAGGGAAAGGCCGGATGGGCGATGAGGATCTGGAGCTCCGGAAAGTTCGCTGCCACGTCGTCGATCAACAGTGGATTGCCGTACTTGATTTTGAGTCCACGACCGCCAGGGGCACAGGCACCGAGGGTCGAGTTGCCGCCATGGAAGACGACCGGAACGCCCAGGTCTTCGATGGTCTCCCACAGGGGTTCGTGTTCGGGGGCCGATGGATCGAATCCCTGGGCGATCTGTTGGAATTTAAACCCGGTGAGGTCGAGGTCTTCGACACACCGAATCGCTTCTTCCACACAGTCGTCTTTCAGGGGGTCTACGGATCCAAAACCAACAAAGAAATCGGGGTGGTCGTCCCGGACAGCGGCGACGTAGTCGTTTGGCACCGGCGGGTTTCCGGTATTCGTTTCGGCGTCCCACCCGAGTAACACCGCCTTCCCGACGCCTGCGGCGTGGTATTCCTCGATCATGTTCTCATAGGTGTCCGTCTCGAGGGAGGCTCCAAATCGATCCGCGGCATCCTGCATCATTTCCCCGCCCGCATCGTGTAAAAACTCGCTCGTCGGCTGGTGTGCGTGGGTGTCAATTGCTCGCGGCCTATCCGCGCGCTCGAGGACGGTCGGCTGTGTCATAATTGATGATCGACGAAGGTGGTAAAAATTGCGACGGTTTCGGGTCGGTGTTGCCGAGAGAAGCCACCTCATCGAGAAGCGATAGATCTCGATGACCGTGAACGGTTACCATACACGCCACGGGATTCAAGACCGTGCCCTGCGTATGACAGGGTATGTCGACGAGCGAGCGAACGGAGGTGGCGGGCCGACACCCCTGAGCTGATGAGGAGGGATGGGTTCACGTCGGTCCCTCGAGGGGAGAACGAGTGGACCCAACGCCTGTGGATACACCCTCATTGGGCATTTCGGTTTCGACCAGCCACACCGGAGGAGAGAACGCGCCTCGAGCAATGGTGGCGTGACACCCTCGATGCTGGCCTCAGTAGTGCCATCCACCGCGTATTGCAACCCGTCTTCGAGCACCACCTGCCAGCTAGTAGCCACCCTACACGATCATGAGCCAACAGACACGTGCGACACCCGAGGACACCGCTGGGGAGACGACCGCGATCATCGCCAAACGCGTCGATTCCGGCGTTCCGGACACCGAGGAGATTACGGATTTGGCTCGAGCCGCTGGCTACACTGTCGTAGGCGAAGTGACCCAGTCGAGACGAGCCGACCCGGCGCTCCAGTTTGGTGAAGGAAAGGCAAACGAGCTCGCGACGAAGGTCAGGCGTCGAGAGGCCACGACCGTCATCTTCGATAACCGGCTCGGCCCCTACCAGACGTACAACCTCGGCCAACTCCTCCCCGAGGGCGTGGCGGTCATGGATCGCTTTACCCTGATCCTCGAGATCTTCGGCCAGCGGGCCCAGACACGAAAAGCCCAGCTGCAGGTCGAGTTAGCCGAACTTCGGTACGAACTCCCACGCGTCGAGGCGAAAGTCAGTCTGGCCAGACGTGACGAGCATCCCGGGTTCATGGGCCTCGGTGAGTACGACGAAAGCCGCGAACGGGACATCAAAGCACGGATTAGCCGGATCAACGACGAACTCGAGCAGATCGAACGGACCGAGGAACAACGTCGCGAACGACGGCGGGATTCCGGCTTCGACCTGGTCGCGCTCGCGGGCTACACCAACGCTGGAAAATCCACGCTCCTCAGGCGGTTAGCTGTCGACCTCGAGGTCGACGAGAACGAGGACCAGCACCCGGACCTCGACGCGACAGCCGAGTCTCAGGACCGGTTGTTTACGACCCTCGGGACGACCACACGCAGGGCCGATATCGAGCCGCGGAACGTCCTCGTGACGGACACGGTTGGATTCATCAGTGACCTTCCACACTGGCTGGTCGAATCGTTCAAGTCGACGCTCGATTCGGTCTACCGGGCCGACCTCGTCTTGCTGGTGGTCGACGTCAGCGAACCCGTCGAGGAGATTCACGAGAAACTGGTGACGAGTCACGACACGCTCTACGAGCGAAACGAGGCCCCCATCGTCACCGTATTGAACAAAATCGATTGCGTCGATGAAGACGAACTGGCTGAAAAACGGGCCGCGTTGGCCGGGCTCGCTCCAGATCCGGTCGCCGTCAGTGCCAGTACCGGCGAAAACGTCGAGACCTTGCTCGAGCGAATCGACGACGAGTTACCCGACTGGGAACACGAACGGCTCGTCTTGCCGATGACCGATGAGACCATGAGCCTCGTCTCCTGGATCCACGATCACGCCCACGTGGACGAGGTGACCTACGGGGACGAAGACGTGCTCGTCAATTTCGAGGCCCGCCCTGCTATCATTTCACGGGCCCGTGCTCGAGCGAGTGAGTTGCTCGCGTCGTGACCATCTCATTGCTTGCCAGTCGTCTGGACGCAGCTCTGACCGGTGGCTGCGTACGACGCCACCGGGATCCTCATCTTATAAATGGATGAGGTAACTCTATCCGCACATGGAAACGGACCGAGTCGCAATCATCGGCGCGTCGATGACGAACTTCGGCCAGCGTGAGGCATGGATTCGGGATCTGTTGGCCGAGGCTGGCATCGCCTGTCTCGAGGATAGCGGCGTCGAACCGGAGGCCATCGATCACTGTTACGTCTCGAACATGTCGAGTGGCGAGTTCGAGGGGCAGGGCGGTATCATGAACATGCTCGCTCACGATCTCGGGTTGCTTCCCGCCTACACCCAGCGGGTCGACCAGACCTCCTCGAGCGGCGGGGCCGGAATATACGCCGCCTGGCAGTCGATCGCCAGCGGTGCCAGTGAGATGACGCTACTCGTCGGTGGCGAGAAGATGACCCACCGAACGACGGGCGAATCGACCGACATCATCGCGTCGATCACGCACCCGGATGAGTACAAACACGGCGTCACACTGCCGTCGTTCGCCGGGATGACTGCCCGACACTATCTCGAGCGGTTTGACGCCCCGCGTGAGAGTCTGGCAAAGGTGGCGGTGAAAAACCACAAAAACGGGGTCGACAACCCACACGCACAGTTCAGAAAGGAAGTCGACCTCGAGACCGTGCTCGAGTCACCAATCGTCGCTGATCCGCTTCGGTTGTACGACTTCTGTCCCATCACCGATGGCAGTGCCGCACTGTTGTTCTGTCCAGAATCGGTCGCAGAGAGCTACACCGACGAGTACGCGATCGTGTCGGGAATCGCCGGCGCAACGGACACTCACGTCGTCCACGAACGGCCGGACCCCACCGTCATGAACGGCGTCGTCGAGAGTGGGCAAGCGGCGTACGAACTGAGTGGGTACGGCCCTGACGATATCGACGTCGCCGAACTCCACGATATGTTCACGATCCTCGAATTCTTGCAGATGGAAGGTCTTGGATTCGCCGCACAAGGGACGGCCTGGGAACTCGTCGAGGACGGGGTGACGGACCGAGACACAGGACGGCTGCCAATCAACACCTCTGGGGGGTTAAAATCCAAGGGCCACCCGCTCGGCGCGAGTGGTGTTGCCCAGGGTGTCGAGATTTACGAGCAATTGACGAACACGGCTGGCCCGCGTCAGGTCGATGCTGAGGTGGGATTGTGCTGTAACGTCGGTGGCTTTGGAAACTGTGTAATCACGACGATCATGGAGGCCGCACAATGAGTGATGAAACGCAAGCGGAACCTGGATTGATCGCGTACGAGTACGCCGACGGCTCCGTTGGCTTTCCGGGCCATCACCTCGGACTCGATGGCGAAGAGCCCGTCGGGACCATCGACTTGCGTGAGGAGACGGCAACCATCGTCACCTGGACGACGAGTACCGCTACGCCGCCAGGGGTTCGCGAACCGAACCACCTCGCAATCGTCGAATTTGAGCTCGAGGACGTCGACACCCCAGTTCGCGCGCTGGGTCAACTCACGACCGGGGATGTCGAAAGTGGTGACCCCGTTCGCCCGGTGTACGCCGAAGAACTCCGGGACCCAAATACGGGCATCAAAGCCGGTTCCGCTCAGGCGTGGGACGGTTATCGGTTCGAGCCACTCGAGTGACCGAGGTGTGACGCAGAAAGCGCTCCTCGAGTAGTAGGTTTGAGATTACTCGTCGTCGTTCGAATCGTCTTCGTCGTCTCCACCCTCGTTGTCGGTGTCATCGTCTGACGAACTCGCTGGATCAGCCGTGTCTTCATCAGCCGTCTCGTCGGACCCGTACTGGTCTTTGAGCGTCTCGAGTTCGGCATCGACGTCGACATCGATCGGATCTGACGCCTCCTCGGACCCATCCTCATTTGCACTCGACTCGTGGGATCCATCAGCGACATCGATGTCGATACGGTGTGTCTCACGATCTTCAGCCGACGTCTCAGCACGGTCGAGGCTTGCCGAAAGCCGGTCTTCCAGGTCGCGTCGAAGCCGCCGGGCATCCTCGAGCAGTTCACGCGTTCCATCGTCGACGTCCATCGTGTCGTCCGAAACCGCGCTCTGGAGTTCGGTGAGGGCCCGGTCGAGATGGGTCAACGTCGTTTCACGAACCTCACTCGAGCGACGACGCGTTCGGTCGGTGACGTCCGTGGCGACCCCACGGGCTTCGCGCTCAGTACGGGCGAGTTTGAGCGTCCGACGGAACGCTTTCAGTGCCCGAATGTTGGCCTCGAGGAGGGCGATCATCGCGGGGATAGCGACCTGATCCCCAAAACGCAAGACTTCCTCAGGACGAGGCGGGCGAAAGAGCCCCGGTGGTCTCGGTTGTCTCCGTTCGTCCTCGAGCGCACCCTGGAGGTCGCCTAACGTGTCGGTAAGGTCACGGAGTATGTCGGCGAGTTCCTCATCACGGTCGTCCATACCATCACTGTGTGCTCCGCGATGAAAAAAAGGCCGATTGGCATGGGGGTCAAAAACCTAAAACCACGTTTCTATCCAATACGAACGTAGTTATATAAACGATGGCCACAATTTTTATTACAATTTACAACAACAGTGAGAATGAATGCAAGGTGAGCCGACAGCTGCCTCGAGTGCGGCGTTTGCAAACGCACTAGCCACGCTGAAACGCGACGGATGTAATATCCTCGTCGTTGGACGCGGTGTGGCGATGGCTCACGAGGCGGTCTGTCAGCGGTTTCTCGATCCCGACGGGAACGAGAATCGCCCCCGACTCATCGTTACTGCCCCCAAAACGAGGTACAGGGGCCACGGCTGTGTGGCGATGGGTAGTGAGCAGACGGAAACGACGGTCGTAGAATACACTCCACCGAGCCCGGACAGCCCAACAGACGCTCGCCCATCCGGTGACCAACTCACCTCCCTCGGCACCGACGTGATCGAAGCCGTTTCCAGCATGGAATCGGCGGATACCCCTGAACCTGGCCAACTCCGTGTGTGTGCCGACTCACTCGTGCCGTTGTTGAGCGAACACGACACCAAAGCGGTATTCAAACTCCTCCATCTCACAACGACGGCTATCAAACGAGTCAGCGGGATGGGGCACTATCACCTCCCTCTCTCGCGCGACCACGATGCGGTCAGTGTCCTCGAGCCACTGTTCGACGCGATCCTCGAAGTGAGGGTTCGCAATGACGAACTCCAGCAACGCTGGGAAATTCGTGACCACGATGTCGAAAGCGAGTGGATCGAGCTGTAGTGCGGTTCGTTTGTCGCGCCCCGCTACGTTCCTCAGGAGACGGACCTGATAGCACCACGTTGGTCACCGTTCGGTCCCCAGTGGCTCGAGGGTTTATCCCGCTACACGGTAATGCTCGAGCATGCGCGCCTGTGTACTCGAGGCGTACGGCGAGCCACTCGCCGTTACGTCCGTTCCGGAGCCGACGAACACCGCAAACGGCGTCGTCCTCGACGTCGAAGCCTGTGGAATCTGTCGAAGCGACTGGCACGCCTGGCAAGGCCACGGTGAATGGGCGAACGACCAGGTGCCACTGGGGCAAATTCTGGGTCACGAACCGGTCGGTCGCGTCCTCGAGGTCGGAGCACACGTCGAAACCCTCGAGCCAGACGATCGGGTCGCTGTGCCGTTCTCTCTCGGCGATGGCACCTGTCAGGCGTGTCGACGCGGCCACGGGAACGTCTGTCTCGAAGGGTACGGACTGGGATTCGAGTCTCGACTGCCGGGGGCGTTCGCCCAACGCTTGCAGGTTCCGCATGCAGATTTCAACCTGACGAAAGTTCCCGAGGACATTCCCACGAGCGCGGTTGCAGCCCTCGGTTGTCGGTATACGACGGCGTTTCACGCCCTCACCGGACGAGTGACCATCCAGGATAACGACTGGGTCGTCGTCCACGGCTGTGGCGGGTTGGGAGTGGCCGCCGTCCAGATCGCGACTGCACTCGGCGCACGGGTCCTGGCTGTCGACGTTCGCGAACCGGCGCTCGAGTTGGCAAGCCGGCTGGGTGCCGAAGCGGTTATCGATGCGAGCGGCCTCGAGCCTGCAACGGGGCCGGCGTCTGGCTCCGACAAGAAGGGAGAAACGGTCCCGGCAGCCGTTCGGTCGACCACCGACGGCGGCGCCCACGTGTCGATAGATGCCCTGGGTCGGGCTGAAACCTGCCGAAACAGTCTGGGCTCACTCCGGCCACGTGGGACGCACGTTCAGCTCGGCCTCACGACCTCGGCGGAAAAAGGAATGATTCCGATTCCGGTCGACGAACTCACGCGATGGGAGCGTAGCTTTGTGGGTTCGCGGGGCATGCCACCCTCACGGTACGGCGAATTACTCGCGTTGATCGACGCTGGCACACTCGATCCGTCGGCGGTAGTCACGGCCGAGGTTGGACTCGAGGACGTCTCCGATCGGCTGGCCGCAATGACGACCTACGATACCGACGGGATCGAGGTCGTGACCGATTTCTCGGCGTGAACTCGACACACGATCCGACACGCAAACGCTGATACGTCTCCGGTCCACAGAGGGCAGTGATGGATGGGGACGACCCTGGAGAAGCCCTGGCTGAATTCGCGGGGGAACTTCCGTTCGATCCCGAAACGACCAGGATCACTGATCGGGAGGTCTTCGAGTTACTCGAACCGAGTGTCAGAGCCTGGTGGCTCGAGGCCTTCGGCGAGTACGTCCCCGAGAACGAGGGCTTTTTTACACCACCGCAGGCCGCTGCTATTCCGCACATCCACGCGGGGGAGAACACACTCATTTGTGCGCCCACCGGATCGGGGAAAACACTCGCGTCGTTTACCGCGATTATCAACGAACTCTTTGCCCGGAGTCGAACGGATTCGGGACTCGAGAACAGCGTCTACTGCCTCTATATCTCGCCACTCAAATCCCTGGCGAACGACATCCACCGCAATCTCGAGATCCCACTCGAGGGGATCGAATCGATCCTCGAGGAACGGACGGAAGACGAGGACGGGCCATCGATTCGCCACGCGATCCGACACGGGGATACCACCTCCTACGAGCGCCAGAAGATGCTCGAGACGACGCCACACATCCTCAACACGACGCCGGAGACCTTCGCTATCCTGCTCAACTCGCCGAAGTTCCGAGAGAAATTACGGACCGTCGAGTACGTCATCGTCGACGAGATTCACTCCCTGGCAGCGAACAAACGGGGGACCCACCTCACCGTCAGCCTCGAGCGCTTGGCGGCGATGGTCGACCACGACCTCACCCGTATCGGGTGTTCGGCGACGGTCGAACCGCTCTCACAGATCGCCGACTTTCTCGTGGGCGGTGAACGCACCGAAGACGGCTTCGAACCACGGCCCTGTTCGATCGTCGACGCCCGGTTCGCCAGGGACTTCGACCTGGCCCTCGAGTGTCCGGCAGACGACCTGATCAACACTCCGCGTGAGCTCGTCCAGGAACGGTTCTATCGACAGTTACACGACCACATCCAGGCCCACACGAATACGCTGATCTTCACCAACACACGGTCGGGGGCCGAGCGCGTTCTGCACAACCTCCGTGAACGATTTTCGGCGTACGACGAGTCGAACTCCGGCTGTCATCACGGCAGCCTCTCGAAGGACGTACGCCATCGAATCGAGTCGGATCTGAAGGCAGGCACCCTCGACGTCGTCACGTCGTCGACCAGCCTCGAGCTCGGCATCGACATGCCACACGTCGACCTCGTGATCCAGGTCGGCTCACCGAAATCTGTTGCTGCACTCTTACAACGGGTCGGCCGGGCCGGCCACCGCGTCGGCCAGACCGTCACCGGTCGCGTGATCGCCCTCGATCGTGACGAACTGCTCGAGTGTACGGCGATGGTAAAAAAGGCCGAAGAAGGGTTCGTCGATTCGGTTTCGATTCCCGAGAAGGCACAGGACGTGGCTGCCCAGCACGTCTATGGCATGGCCATTGCCTCAGTGCGGCCCGAACGCGAGATCCGAGCGATCCTTAGACGAGCCTATCCGTACCGCCACTACGATGGGGACGACTGGGACCAGTTGCTCCGCTATCTCACTGCAGACTACGCCGGAATGGAAGATCGGAACGTGTACGCCAAGGTCTGGCGCGATACGAACGACCCGCCGGATGGTGACTACCACTACGAGGAGTTCCCGGTCGGTGAGCCGTTGATGGGCAAGCGCGGTCGCCTCGCCCGCGTCATCTACATGACCAACATCGGGACCATCCCCGATTCGTTTACCTGTGACGTCCGCACCCGCTCGACGGGCGACTGGGTTGGCCAACTCGACGAAGACTACCTCGACACCCTCGAGAAAGGAGACGTATTCGTCCTCGGGGGCGACCATTTCGAGTACCGCTATCGGCGTGGATCGAACGTATACGTCGATCGGACCCATGACAGGCCGACGGTTCCCTCGTGGTTTTCAGAACGACTCCCCCTCTCCCCGGATATGGCCCGGGAACTGCTGGCGTTTCAAGGGGACCTCCTTGCCCATTACGAAACGGGGGGTGCGTCACGCGTCCGAGCCTGGTTACGCCGGCTCCCGATCGACGACACCAGCGTTCGCGCCATCTCGAGGCTGCTCGAACACCAGTGTCGGTACGCCGGTCCCGAGAGCCTAAGTACCCATGACCGGCTGTCGATCGAAGTCGAGCGTGATCGGGATGCCTACGCCAGACACTACTACGTCCACGCCTGTTTCGGTCGGCAGGTCAACGACGGACTGTCACGGGTAGTCGCGTATCGCTGTGCCCAGGAGATCACCGCGGACATCAAAGTGGCCGTTGCCGATCACGGCTTCGTGTTGACCATGCCGCTCAACCGCAAGGTCGACTTACCGGGACTGCTCGAGGACCTCTCGAGTGAAGCGGTCAGAGACGGCCTCGAGCAGGCACTCCAGGGAACAGACTTGCTTCAGCGATATTTCCGGATCAACGCGACCCGGTCGCTGATGATCCTCAAACGGTACAAAGGATACGAGAAATCGGCCAGTGAACAACAGGTCTCCAGTGAGATGCTCCTTGGATTCGCGACCGATCTCGAGGACTTCGCCGTCATCGAAGAGACCTACCGAGAGCTACTCGAGGATAAACTCGCCGTCGAGGAGATTGAATCGATCGTCGAACGCCTCGAAGCCGGCGATCTCTCCTGTTCGCGTCGGCTCGTCGAGTCACCGACGCCGCGAGCGTTCGGCCTCGCGACGCTCTCGGCCAGCGACGTGGTACTGGCCGAGGACGAAAGCGCCGTCCTGGAGGCGTTCCATGCCCACGTCCTCGAGGAAATCGGCGAGGAACCGGTTTCGGCAGTCGATTCGGGATAATCGGTACGCGACCGAAACGACCACGGCCTCGGCTCGAGAAGAGCCTCTCATGACACAGGAGCCAGCCGACGACACCTGGGACTTCTCCCGGCGCGACGTCGCCATCCTCGAGGAACTCGCCCGCGACCCACAAATATCGGCGCGTGAATTGACTGGCGTCCTCGAGGAGGCCTACGACATCGACGTCTCCCACGTCACAGTCAGTGAATCGATTCGGCGGATGCGCGAAGCGGGCGTCTTCCGAGAAGCGATTATTCCGAACGAGGCCTACTACGTGTTCGCACTGTTCGAGTTTAAATTCGATCCAGCGGGCTTTGAGTCGGGCTGGCGCGATGCTATGGAACACATTCGCGACGATCGGCACACGCTGTTTTTCTTCCTGGCCGATGGCGAATACCAGTGGAAAACCGTCATGATGTTTCCCGATCCGGCATCCGTTTCGCGCTGGATCCACGAGTGTTACAAAGACCACGGCGAGGTCATCGCCAACATCCGCAATTCAGCCGTCCACAACGTATTAAAGTTCGAGACGGACCCGGCTATTTTCGAGGCATTGTACGAGGAGTAGGGGTGTCGTTGCCTCGAGTAATGGGTCCGTACTCACCCGAACGGCTATGTGCTCGGTTCGCATGCGTTTGGGGAGATGGTTCGGGGGTACGCCCACCGCTGGCGCGGTCTGGTCGCACGCGTGAGACGGAATCCGACGCACATCCGCCTCGGTGCGATCGCTATCGACACTCGAGCACTCGCTATCTTTCGCATCGGAGCAGGATTGTTGATCCTGGCGGACCTTCTGTTACGGTCACGAAATTTCTGGTTTTTCTACACCGAGTCCGGCGTGGTCCCACAGTCGATGGCCGAAACCATGACCGCGGACAACGCCTTCTCGGTCTTTTTTTATACGACTGACTCGAGCGTCATCGCCGCGTTGTTCGTGGTACAGGCGCTGGTTGCGCTGCTGTTGATCGTCGGCTATCGAACCAGACTCGTGACGATTGCGGCGTTTTTGCTCGTCGTCTCCCTCGATCATCACAACCCTCTCGTGCTGAGCTACGCGGACACGCTCTTTCGGCTCCTGCTTTTCTGGGCTATCTTTCTCCCGTTGGGCGAACGCTGGTCTATCGATGCCGTCCATCGCGACCGCGCCCCTCGTGTGTCAGTCGCCAATCTCGCAACGGCTGCCATCCTCAGCCAGATCGTCTACATGTATCTTGTCAACGGCTATCACAAGCGAGAGTCGGCGCTGTGGACGGGCGGGGAGGCGACACCCTTGATTATGGGGCTCGATAATACGACGTTCTTACTCGGGGAGTTCACGCGAAACTTCCCGACGCTGCTCCAGTACGGTGGACTCATGTGGTATCTCATGTTGCTCGCCTCGCCACTGTTGATACTGCTCCGTGGGAACGCACGCCTCCTGTTCGTGCTCTTTTTTATGGGCGGCCACGCCTCGTTTGCCCTCACGGTCCGAATCGGGGCGTTTGCATACGTCGCACTCACCGGGCTGGTACTGTTCGTCCAGACGCCAGTGTGGGATCGGTTGGCAACGCTCGGGACTCCCCTCTGGTCACGGCTCGAGCGCCCCGATATCGCACTCGCGCAGTTCGGCTCCCGGGTTCCCTATCCCACCCTCCTCGCCGGTCGGCTCGAGCGAACGCGGTGGACGATTCTCACAATTGCCGTCGCCATCGCCATGATCTCACTCCTGGTCTTGCCAGCGATTGCACTCGCCCCGTTCGGTGGCTTCGTCGATGACGAGGATGGCCCACTCGAGCGGGTGGACGACCGGGCCTCGATTATCAACGTCGATCAGCCAGACTGGAGCGTCTTCGCCCCACATCCGCGGACCGTCGACCGGTACTACGTCTTCCCCGCGGAGACCGAGTCCGGTGAGCGCGTGGACGTCTATCAGGATCGCGAGCTCACCTTCGACAGACCGGGACAGGAGCTCCAGCGCCAGTTCAGCACGTACCGTGAGCGGTTCTACATGAACAGCGTCCGCCGTGGTGGCCCGAACGAGATCGTGCCCGAAACCTACGCTGAACACCTCTGTGAAAACTGGGAAAACGAGCACGGGGAGGGGCTAGCCTACGTCAACATCTACTACGTCGTCGAGCAGGTCACGCTCGAAACCCTGGATGAGCCCGAAGAGCGCCCGAGCGATATCGAACCGATCTACTATCATAGCTGTGATGGAGGCGAGCCGAAGACGATACTGCCGTCCGACTAAAGTAAGGTGGGAACAGACCGGGGGCAACCATCCTGCAGTGATGGCTCGAGACGGACGTACAGGGTAGCACCAGTGCTTACTCGAGCATTGCTGACCTCCTCACTCAACGGATAACCGAACCACGACGGCTGCACCATCGGCCAACGCCTCGACCAGACCACGATCGAACCCACCAGCCGCGTGGGGTGCCTCGAGCATGATCGTCCGATCGTCGACGTAGGTACTCGTTCGCCCAACCGCGCTGCGTTCGTTCGTGAACTCGAGTGTAGGATCACCCCGGCCCGTCACGCTGTCGGCGTGGTCTGCCGTCTCGAACGTGATCGTGATTTCGGCATCCTGCTGCTGGCAGGCCTCGATGAACGCCGGGTCGAAATCGGCGGGTGCCCGGTCGGCATCGATCGCGAGAATACAGTCGCCGGCAGGAGTGAGGTAGTCGTCCGTCGTCACCTCGAACGTGCTTGCATGTTCGGCGCTGACGTGCTCGTGGCCACGGGCGTGGATGACTTCTTCCATGGTGACACGAGCGTCTCGCCGCAGAAAACAGCCGCGAATCGCCCCGACTACCCAAAGTACTCGTTGGCTCCGCCACTCGCCGCACGAAGCATGCCCACGCTGTCGTCGAACGCCGTCTGGTAGTCCTCGGCGGTGACTGCCGTCGTCCGGCCGTCGAGACGGTCGACACCCGGAGCGCCCGCTGCGGCCAGCGCGTAATTCGTCGTTACCCACTTGGCGCTGATCGTCACTGAATCGGGTGGGGGAGCGAGTGTTTCGAGTGAGCCGTCAGCCGCATCGATGACGGCTGTTTCCGCGGCGTCTCGAATAGCTGCTGCCGTCTCCGCCACCGGTCGACACCGGGCGCTGAACCGATCGGCGGCCGTCTTGACCGTTACTGTTCTCGCGGTCGGCACCGTCGTGTCGGCTTCGCTTGCGGTGGCCTGATCACCCGTCACCAGTCCAACGGGGACCCCGAGTGCGCCCGCGAGTCGGGCGTTCCAGCCGAGTTCGCCGACGGGTGTCCCGTTGACGGCGAGTTCGATCAGTTCGTGACCGTAAAAGGTGTGATTGAGCACGGCCTCAGGTGTGCCGGCCATCGCGTGATAGCCGACGAAACAGGCCACGTCGTGGGTCGGCTCGAGCCCCTGCATCATCGACCGCGGTTTGGTCGAGCCGCGGATGAGGGCCGCACGGTCGTCGAGTCGGTCGGCCTCGAGGTTACGCATCGAGGAGTGAGAGTCGTTGACCAGCACCCTGGTTGCGCCGCCGTCGAACGCGCCGGCGATGGCAGCGTTGACGTCGTCGTGCATTCGACCCTGCCCGTACTCGTAGCTGTCAGTCCCGCGAACGACGTCTGCTGCTGCCGTGACGCCACTCACACCCTCCATATCCGCGGAGATGAACACGTCCATAGACGGTGTGCAGAGGCCGATAGTAAAAACCTCCCGACGCGAAACAGCCTTGGGCCC
>PUKM01000031.1 GCA_003552325.1 Natrialbaceae archaeon
ATCGTTAGTATTCCGAGCACTACGTAGATTAATCGATCGTCAACGGAACTCATTAGACTAATGATCATTGAATAGTATAAAATCATTCCGCTGTAGTGTATTCGGAATTGGATCTGGACCCCCGGTGACAATGAGACGTACCGAGTCAGGAGCGAAGTTGCTGACGTGTTCTAAGATCCACTGTACTCAAACACAACCCAGCGTAGTCATCCTCCTACTCTTTCTTTTTACACAAAAAGACCACTCGAGCAGACGTGCCAGATACTGTGACACACGATTTAATAGCTCACCACCCTTCTACGGCGTAACCATGGCCGACAATCCCGCCCGTTCTCTGACAGATGACGCCATTGTCGAACGGTATCAGGCGAACCCACCTCCCCAGGAGGTGTTGGACCTCGATCACGTGTACGAGGCACTGGGCCATCCACGACGGCGGTATCTCTGTTACACGCTGTGTGTCGAGACGGAGTGGACACTGGACGATTTGGCCGTGAAAATCGCCGCGTGGGAATGGGACATTCCCGAGCAGGACGTCTCCGAAGCGATTCGAGATTCCGTCTACGTGTCACTGCACCACGCACACGTCCCCAAGCTGGTCGATGAAGGGGTCATCACGTTCGATCAGTCAACTGAGACCATCAGGGCTGCAGGGAACGCCGTCCAGGTCCTCTCTGCACTCGAGGGAGTAGGCGGCAGTATCGACAGTCGACAGGAAACGCATGCACGGAGTGAGATGGATGACGGCGAGCAATGATAGCGGCACAAGCCGGGACAGTGCCTCGGCCCATGGCCGCGAAACGAAGTGGAACCAGGTCGCCCAACGCCACTACGAGTACGACCAAGCGCACGGGCTCACCACCGAAGTCGTCTACGCCATCGCCGATGCAAAGGGGGTTTCACCGCGGGACATCCGTTCGCCCCCGCTGTACGACATCGTCGACATCCCAGCGATCGAGGACGCGTTTTTCACGCCCAGTGTGGGAACGAGACCCCGTCATGGGAGCGGCACCATCGAGTTCGAGTACACCGAGTATCTGGTCACAATCGGCAGTGACGGGTGGATCCGAATCTTCGAGACGGTGGGAAAAAGCGACAGCGGACCCTACTGAAAGTGGGTGAGTTTCGACAACGAGGAGAAGTCCCGATGAGCACCGTGTAGGCCCCCGATGCGTGCGTTGGTGGCTACGCCTCGAGCGTCTCGAGTAACTGTGTGGCCGCTGCATCGGAGGATTCTGGCCCTCTGGCCGTAATCAGCGAGCCATCGACGACGACGCTGGTGTCTTCCTCGAGGTTACTCTGCCAGTTTCCGCCAGCGGTCTCGACTTCGTCTTCGACCCAGTACGGGAGCTTTCGCCCATCGTGCATGACATCGTGTTCGTCGACGACATCTTCCTCCCAGGCGTTCGGAAAGCCGGTGACGTCCCGGCCGTTGACGATGAACGCGCCGTGTTTGTCACGAGCGAATGCAAGGATCCCGACAGCGTGACAGACGACCAGTGCTGGCCGCCCGGCCTCGAGCGTCTCTCGCAGGATGGCACGAGCGTGTGTGTCCTGGTTGACGTCCCACACAGTTCCGTGCCCACCAGGGTAGACGACGGCGTCGTACGCGTCGGGATTGACCAATCCGAGTGCGATCGGCTCCTGGAGATCGTCGTCGCTCTCGTGGACCGATTGGATCCACGATGCGGTTTCCTCGCCGACCTGTTCGGGATCCGTCGAGGTCTCATCGATCGGCGGTCGGTTTCCAGAGGGTGTCGCGACCGTCGTTTCGTATCCCGCCTCTCGAACCGCCTCGAGTGGTGCAATACACTCTTCGCCCCAGTAGCCGTGTTCGGTGACGACAAACAGGATCGTTCCCATGTCCGCCTTTCGCCAGCAAGCATTGAATAGCTCGGGCCATACTATGAAGGCTCGTGCACCAGCCATCGGTAGCGTGGCCAATCGATTCATTGCCAGTGACTGTCAGGAATTGCCGGCACGAGATTTTTCTCACCACCCTTCGTGTACCATGGCATGAGTCGGCGACCCACACCATTCGACGAACTCGCGCGCGTACTCGAGCAACTCGGACGCGAACTCGAGGCCCGCTTGGAGGGACTCGACTGGAACACGAACGAGCGGGGCGGTTTCGGATGGGGCCCTGACGGCCGTCCCGGTTTTTCGATCGCCGGGGACGAACCACCCCTCGACCTGGCCGACGACGGCGATCGCTTCGTCGTCACACTCGATGTGCCGGGCTACGAGGCGAGTACACTCTCCGTTCGCTTGCTCGAGGACACACTGTTGGTGAGCGGTCGTCGAAATCGGCCGCCGAGCAACAACCGACGCCGGGAAACGTTCAAACGACGGGTCCTGCTTCCCGAGCGAGTCGACACCGAGACAGCCCAAGCAACACTCAATAACGGCGTCCTCTCGATTATACTCGAGAAACTCGAGCCCTCGGATCGGCCGACACAGATCGACGTCACGTAGTGGGCTCAGATAACGGGTGAGTCAGGGGTAAACAGTGGCTGCATCCCGCTCGAGCAAGCCCTCCGTCACAGTCGGTGGGTCACTCCCCCGTCTCCGTCCGATTCCCAAGATTGAGTGCCTTGAAAAACCGACGTGTGATTCGCGTGCCGACGAACGCGAGTAAGGGTTCGCTATCCTCGTCCATATCGTCCGCGAAGAGACCCAGTTCGATCCGCCCACCAGCCATGTCGTGGTGTCCACCTGCTGATCCGAGGTCGCCGTAGGCGTCTGACAGCGTCGACCCGATGTGAATGCGAGGGTCGATCGACCGGCCACTCAATCGAATCGATCCGTTGACTACACCATAGGTCAACACCGTGTCGACGCCCTCGATGTTGAGGAGGTAATCAGCCGCCTGCGGAAGCGCGTCCGTTTCAACGGTCCGTCCAACACCCGCGACGACGGCCGACCCTCGTCGGTCTCTCGAGGTGATTGCCCGTCCAATCGCGTCGATCGTGGCTGGAGAGAACGCACTGCCGTAGAGTTGCTCGAGCGTCTCGAGATTCGCCTTTTCGTACACGGTGAGGGCTGCTTCGTACTCGCGTCGGGTCGGCTCACGGACGAAGTCAAGTCGTTCGCGGTGGAGGGCAAACAGAAGGGCAGAGGCAAGGGTTTCTGAAAGCGGAATGTCGAGTGTCTCGAAGTATTCGACGAAAATCGTGGCTGTCGCCCCGTAGTCAGTTCGCACGTCGACAAAGTCGGCGTCGATGGGTTTCCCCGGGTGGTGGTCGACGATGATGTCGGGTTCCAGCTCCGGGGTGAGGCTCGTGTTCGACCCACTGGCACTGTGATCGACGAACGCGACAGCATCATATGCTGACACGTCGACTTCCTCCAGCGGCTCGAGGTCGATGTCGAGGAGGGTGACGAACGCCCGATTTTGTTGGTGTGAGATGTCGCCGCCATACGTGATCGTCGTCGCTGAAACCTCCTGTTCGCGAGCCACGCGTTCGAGGGCGACAGCGCTCGCGAGTGTGTCGGGGTCCGGGTTATCGTGACAAACAATCGCCAGCTCGTCACAGTCAGTAAGATATTCCGCGAGGTCCGCGGCCCGAGGCATACCAAACGTACGAGAACGGGGGGCTAAAGCGTCGCGTCTGCGTTCAACGTGACATCAATGGAACAAATACTCTCCGGATATGATCGATATCCGTCTCACTCCCGGCGTTTGATCAGGAACTTCATGTCTCCCTCGAACACCACCTCGTCTTCTTGATTCGTCATCGTCGAATCGATAACGACCAGTCCAGAATCATCCCGACTCGAGAGTGCTTTGGTCTCCGTGACTTCCATCTCGAGAGAGATGGAGTCGCCCATCATGACTGGGGCCGGAATGTCCATGTAGTTCATGCCGAGAAACGCGAGCACCGTCCGCTCGAGGAAGCCACATCGATAGACGAATCCCGTCGCGAGGATGAACGTCATCGGGCCGTGGGCGACGCGTTCGCCGAAGTATTCCTCGTCTGCGTAGTGGCGATTGGTGTGGAGTTCGGTCCAATCACCGGATACCATCGAGTGGACGACGAAGTCGGTTTCAGTGACGGTTCGGCCGACGCTCTCGAACGTCTGTCCTTCTTCGAAGTCCTCGAAGTAGTGCGGTTCGTAGCTGTAGGGCATGTCACCTGATTTGCTGGATACAACCTTTAATTGTGATGGTTTTCGCTCCGCCCGCATCGGCTCCCGATTATCGGCCCAGAACGCCCCAATGAACAGGGATTTGGTCTCCCCCTCACAACGTCCCGTATGAACACGACCGACGCCTTTGTCGGCCTCGAGTGTATCGACTGTGGCGAGCACGTCGACGCCGAAATGGGCACCCACCGGTGTCCCGACTGCGATGGGATTCTCGATCCGACATACGACTACGACGCGATCGATCTCACCC
>PUKM01000077.1 GCA_003552325.1 Natrialbaceae archaeon
CCGTATCGGGCATGTCCGCGACCAACTCGCCATCCTCGTCGGTGTAGATTGCCAGTTGGGTGTAACCACCGGCAGCCATCGGTGCCGCGAACGCATAGAGGAGGACCGTCAGGGCAGCGATCATCGTGAGAATCAACACGATAGCCGACGCTCGAGTGTGTCCCGTCCCCATCGACGCCGACAGTCGTCGGTGGGCACTGGTGAGTGACACCGTGAACCGATCGTCTACAGGCAGTCGAAGGCGGCGAATAGCCCCGAGTTGAGCGAGGATCAGTGTCAGGGCTACTAAGGCCCCCGTAACCGGCCCCATCGAGAGCCCCCACTCGGTGAAGGGCAACGCTAGAACGACCATGGGCACGAGAGCGAGGGAGAATCCAAGCGCCAGCCCGAGTCGTTCGATCGTGTCGATCCCGCCCGCTCGAGCGAGCCCCGACCCTCCACCTGCCGTCCGGGGGCGTGGGCGAGCTGGAAACAGGAACGAGGTGAGTGCATACCCGGGGAGAAAGACGACGAACGCGAGCGTAGAGAGAAATCGGAGCGTGCTTTCCTCGGGGAACGTGGTGATGGCGTAGCCGGCGAGCAGTGCAGCCACCGACACGAGCGCCAGGTCAGTCGGATACCGGAAGAGGGCACCGACGGTATGTTGGGTTTTGCTCGTGAGACTCATCGGTTCCCCATGGGTCTCGAGTGGTCGACAACGGCGAGCATATGAAGTCAATGAACGGCTTGTGGCTGGCGGGCATTGTTATGCGGCAGTTACCCGGTTTTGCGGGCGGTGTTGGGTTCTCACCGAGGGAGGTGTTCGAACGCTCGAGTGTGCAGAACGAGCGGTAAATCAACGGTATTGAGGGCCTACTCGGGTGTCATTTCACGAGCTACTGTGGGCAGTGCCAGAACACAGACACCTCGACACAGGTTGGGAATACGCTCATAGGGCCTCGAGGGAAAGAGGCAGTATGACAGTCACCCGACTCTATCGACTGAACACCGCGATCTGGACGCTCGATTCCAGCGCCGCAACCCAGTTGCAGGACCCGGGGACGCCCTATCCGGGCTGGTGTCCGTGTTACTTGCTCGAGCATCCCGACGGGCTCGTCCTGTTCGATACCGGCGTCAGCCACGAGATGGCGGCCGATCCGAGCGCCTACGGGCCGAACGGAGCCCCACACATGGAGGCGTTCGTCGATTCGCTCGACTGTACGGCTGGCAAATCACCCGTCGACCATCTCGATGCGCTCGGATACGAACCGTCTGACGTCGATTTCGTCGTTTGCTCACACCTCCATACCGATCACGCGGGGAACCTCGACGCCTTCCCCGACGCGACGGTGGTCGTCCAGAAGGCAGAACTCCGCTACGCGTTCTGGCCCGATGGGCCACAACGCCTGTTCTACCTCGAGGGCGACTTCCACCACCTTCGACAACTCGGGACGGACGTCGTCGCGACGACGGGGGAGTACGACGTCTTCGGGGATGGCTCCATCGTCGCAGTGCCGACGCCGGGACACACCCCAGGCCATCAGTCCCTCGTCGTGGATCTCGAGTCCGGGCCGATCATCCTGGCCGCGGACGCGGCGAACAGTCGGGCAGGGTACGAAAACGAACAGGTCGCCTCGTTCGTCTGGTCGCTCGAGGCGTCGGTCGATTCGCTGACTGACCTCCGAACCAGGGCCCGACACCTGGATGCCGACGTCATCATCCACCACGATCCGGACGACCAGCGTCGGTTACCGGATCCACCGGACGCACTCGAGTAGAGGCGCCGACGACTGGCGAGTGACCCACAGAACAATGCGTGCGGAACCGTCGCGTCATGGAGTGCCTACGGTGGAAAAAGCGCCAGGGCCACACCGTGACGGCCGCCGGCGTGAGCGCGTTCAGTGCGCTTTCGAACTGTCTGTCGCGGATCGTCCAGCGATCGCCTCGAGGCGGTTCCGTGTCGAGCCCATTGTGGCAAGCGCAAAACCCATACAGACCAGCGCGAGGACGAACGCGGTCGAGGCCGCGACAGTCCCGTAAAAACCGGTCAACGCGTGGGCGGTGACGTTCAAAAGCGGCACCAGGCTCACCGTTGTCAACAGCCCCGCGAAGAGCAGGTCGTTCGTCCGCTTTCCCGACTCACGTCGAAGACGGTCGACGATACGTGGCTCGACCCGACAGGTTCCATCTTCGACGACGACGTTCCCGGCTTCGAAGGCAGTTCGCTCGACCGAGAACGGGACCCGGTCGAGTGTGCGGTTCTCCTCGGTGTGAACGAACGAGACACCATCCGCGACGGGTTTGAGTGGGATTTCCCGTCGCTGTAACTCCGTGACGGTCGAAACGTCATCGAGGAGGTCAAAGAGTCCCTCGAGCGTCGGCAGGCCAGCACGCTCTGTCACCGCCGTCCGCGTTGGAAAGACGAACGCGGTCACCACCCCCGGATCGGTGGTATCGACGCCCGGCGTGTACTTCGTCGTCGACTCCACAGACTCGCCCTCGGCCACCAGACCCAGCTCTACATCCAGGCCGAGGTCGAGTTCAGGGTCCGCACCCGGGTCGACAACAGTCAGTTCGAGAACTGAGTCAGGAAGCAATGCGGAAATCGGTTCAGGCTCGAGGCCCCCTGGCTCGACGCCAGACCGATCGTCAGTGTCGGCGACGACCGGCTGCGGAAACGCGTCGAGGTCCACCCGGTCGCGCGCCAGTTCGATATCGGCTGGATTACCTGGATCCGACGCGGGTAACGGTTCCGCCGCTTCTCGAATCCGGGTGGCGTTGTACTCCGCTGCGAGTCGACGGCGGACGACCGCCGGTAGCCGATCAGTCGAGACCAACTCGAGATCGTAGACGATGCCACTGGTCGGATAGATCGGCTCTGCTGGGCCTTCGAGGGACGCGTCTACCTCGAGAAAGCGCTCAGCAGTCGCGTCGTATTGTTCACGCTCGGTGGACATAATGGGCCGTCCTCGAGCGGACTAGGGAGAACGACGTCATGAGCATTTCGCCGACCTACATGGAGCGGTGAGAGACACGCCTGGGCTTCGCCGTGGTGGCTGGCGTCGGTCGGGACCGCCCGCCTACCGAGTGGTGAAACCCGTGGGGCGGTACGCAGACGGAATATCGCCACCGCCACTCGGTCGCTCTGGTCCCTGCATCGCTCCTCGAGGAAAGGACCGTAGCGGTTCGTCCGTTTAATGCTCATTGGCTCAGAAGACGGAGGCATGACACACCGGGAGGAACGCACGCGGACCGACGGGGGCCAACCAAATAGGACAGACGGGACACAGACTGGTTCGGTGGCTGGTGACGAGCCACGGGATGCAGGCGACCTCGCGCTCGAGAACGTCTTCGAGCAACTCGATACCCTCGAGCAGACCGTTGACGCTCCCAAAGAACGCCGGGAAGTCCGCGAAACGCGGTCGATGCTGCACACACTGTCGGCGGACCGTTCGCGGTTGTTCGACGGCCGGATTCGTCGGTATACGACGCGCGACGTCGCGGAGTCGTTCGTCGGGGGCATTTTGCTCTCATTGCCCTTACTCGTCGAAGACGGCGTGTTCGACATCGCCGATCACTTCGCAGCCGCGCTCGTCGCGGGGATTCCAGTGTTCTTCGTCGCAAACGTTGTCTTTATCGTGCTCTTGACCGCGGGGCTGTTGTACTGGACGGATATCCGGACTGTCGAGAATCACAAGCCGATCTTTGGGATCATTCCGCAACGACTCGCCGGCGTGCTCGTGATCTCGTTCATCGTTGCCGCGGGTCTGATGACGCTCTGGGGCCGGGTCGAGGGCTGGCAGGAACCTGATATCGCGCTCTATCGGATCAGCGTGATCTGGGCTGCGGCTGCGTTCGGAGCCGCTCTCGGCGACATCCTCTCTGGTCCGAGCGGTGGGACGGAAGTACGGGAGCTCTTTGATAGGTCGTGACTCACTCAGGCTAATCGTCCCAAAACACCTTGGAAGCGAACGTAAGTCGATCCCACCAGTACGTCTGGACATGGCAATAGGCATCCCATACGAGCAGTTCGAAACCGTCGAGAGCCAGCAGACGGCAACCTACGACTTACTGGCCGATTCTCGGCGGCGACTCATCTTATCCGTTCTTTTCGAGCAGGATTCTACCGTCTCCCTCGAGAACCTCGTCGACGAAGTAGTGTTTTACGAGTCCGCGGGAGAACCCGGTGTACTCTCGAGCCACGATATCGGTGCGACATCGGATCGGCGATCAGTTCGGATCACCCTCCACCACGTTCACCTGCCGAAATTGGCTGAAGCTGGTGCCGTGATCTACGACATCGATGACCAAATGGTTCGGTGCACCGATCACGGACGGACGCTGTACGACCGGCTCGATGCCATCTGTGGCACCCCTCGAGAGACGTACGATC
>PUKM01000119.1 GCA_003552325.1 Natrialbaceae archaeon
AGGCCATCGACCGATACGGATCGTTACACGCTGCAAGCGAAGCTCTCGGCCGCTCTTACGCACACTTACAACGGCGAGTCGTCGAACTCGAGGACGCACTGGGCTCGTTGACCGAACGTCACCGAGGGGGGAGAAACGGTGGTGGGACCGAACTCACGGCGACCGCACGCGAGGTTCTCCAGGCGTTCAAACGCCACGAAACCGAACTCGAGGGACTTACTCGAGTGACCGAGACGGTCTTCACAGGGACCGTACAAGACCGGACGGGTGAGCTCGGGACGGTCGCGACGCCGGCAGGCCCCGTCGTCGCCCTGGTACCGGACGAAGGCGAGACGGTCCAGGTCACGGTTCGCTCCGATGCCGTCGTCCTCGCTGATCCGACACAGGATACACAAACAGATCACGTGAGTTTTCGGAACCGATTCGTCGGGACGGTCACGGCTGTCGAAACCGCCGAGGCCATCGCCAGTGTCACGCTCGAACTCGAGGGTGACGTCTCACTCCAGACGCTCATCACTCGCTCGAGTCTCGAGGACCTGGCCATTGCCGTCGGCGATTCGATGGCAGCCTCGTTCAAAGCGACGGCTGCTCGGGCGATCGCTCACGATCCAGCGTCGCTCGACTGATGCGGGCTCAGCCGGAAGGCCCCCCGTATTTGAGGAACATGTAGGCCAACGCAAGGACGGCCAGCAGCGACACCACTGCTGCGATCACCAGGGTTATCGCCGGGGCAGGGACGACGTCCGGAAGAATACCCTCGTCGTCGTCGAGGACGACACCCTCGGCGACCGTGATCGTCCCGATCATCCCCTGACCGATATGCGGGGTGCAGTGAAACTCGTAGTCACCGTCCACGTCGAAGGTAAACTCGTGTTCGAATCCCGTGTTCTCGATCGGTTCGTGGCCGTCCCAACCTGCGCCCTCGGGTTGGGCATCGACGACGATGTTGTGGTTGTCCGTCTCCCACGTGAACTGGACCAGCGTTCCGGGTGGAATCTCGAGCGGGCGATCCGTCCCGGGAACGAAATCGAAGTCGACCAGTTCGACCGTCACTGTCTCGCCCACAGCGTCCGGCTCTGTCTCGTCGTCAGGTTCCGTGTCGTCCGTCTCTGCTGGCTCGTCAGTTGCGGCGTCATCCTGTGCCGGAACCACCGGCGTACTCAGACATGCGGCGAGACCGAAGGCCCCAATCGTGAGGGCGCGGCGACGGCCAATCACGGCTGGAAAAGGTGGTCTCGCCGGTTTCGAGTGTTGATCCATCGATACTCGGACCACCGCAACGAGCATAAATGGAGAGGGGAATGTCAAGCCAGTATGATGAGAGCGTATTTACCGCCAGCCTGCCCCTATACGGGCAATGTCTCAGAGTCAGTCGGAGTCTAAAACCGGCGTCCACGCCCTCATCGGAGCGATCGTCACCGTGTTTCTGTCGTTCACGTTCGTCTCACCGATTCTCGGTGGGGCCGTCGCAGGGTACCTCGAGGGGACAAACGGGATCCGAATTGGCGCCCTCTCGGGTGCAATTGCGGCCCTCCCTGTGGTCGTATTCGGGCTCATCGCGTTGCCGTTTTTCCTCACTGGTACGTTCGTGATCGGGCTCGTATTCACGCTCTTTGTCGTCCTCTCGATCGCTGGGTGGGCCGTTGGACTCGGTGCGCTCGGTGGCTACCTCGGCGTCTATCTGCGAACCGAATGGCAGTGATCGCCGACTCGAAAGATGGTGAGGAGATGACGACGTCCCACTGGAATGGTTTAGCGCTACTCCCAGAGAGACGAGGAGAAAGTCCACGACTTCAGTCGCGGGTCGATAAGACGATTTTTGGGCCACGAGACCGCATAGAGAGACGAACACAACATGAGCCACGTACAAACCAGCGATCTGATCGACGAACTCGGGGGCGAGACACATTATCTGGAGGTGCTCAGCGAGGACTCCTTGAGTGTCGAACTCGCTCGCTATCCAAATCCAGAACCGAAAACGCCACACAAGACCGACGAGCTCTACTACATCGTCGCCGGGTCCGGCACGGCCAAGGTCGGAGACGAACAGTATTCGATTGGGGCAGGTGATGTCGTGTACGTCGAACGCGGGGTCGATCACGACTTCTTCGATATCGACGAAGAGATCACCTCACTCGTTGTGTTCACAACCACGGAAGAATCAGTCCTCGGTCGGAACCTCTGAGCAGATTCAACCGGTGGTCGTGACTCGAGATGATCTCTTCGACCACTTCTCGGCTGCGGCAGGCGAAGGGGAGACCGACGAGTGCTGCCGGCCGTGACTGACGATAGGTCCAGGCCAGGCACGCATCGGTAGATTCCACCGGAAACGAAGACGGTAGGTGTGTACAGTCGATACCAAACAGAAGATGACGAAAGTGTCAACCTCCGCCGTACTCGAGCAGCTCGACGAGACAGACAACCAGTACGCCGAAGTCCTCGCTGAAGAGGCACTCACCGTCGAGATCGGTCGCCATGCAGCGGGGACTGCAAAGCCAAAGAACCCACATACCGAGGACGAACTGTACTACATCGTCTCGGGCACGGGCAAAATACGCGTTGGCGACGACGTGCATGCCGTGACAGCGGGCGATACAGTCTTCGTCGAACAAGGCCTCGAGCACGACTTTTTCGACATCGAAGAGGAGCTCGTCACACTGGTGATCTTTGTCGGCTCGAGCGACCCAGCGTCGTATTCAATTCGAGAATAAAAGGGACAATCGACGTGGTGTCGGCGGTAATCGGGAGCCGTTGACTGTCGTGACGAGGCGGATAGCGGGCCGTATTCTTCGCCGCTGCTAGTTTTGGCGAGAAAACCAGTGGCACCTCATCACATACCCCCCTCCTCGAGCGACGCGAGGACGTCCTGGGTGAACTCGGGATCGTAACTCCAGCAGCCGACGTATCCGTCTGTTGCTTCGCGGGCGATGAGTACACACGCCTGTGTCGTGTCACCACCCCCGTCGAAGGCCACACACCAGAACGGGGAGAGTAACCCAGTGTGGTCGGGATGGTAGGTCACGCCCTCGAGTAGTGGCGGGTCCCAATCCGGACGGCCATAGACGTGGATATCGAGCGCTGTTTCTTCGCCGAGCGTTCGATACAAATCCGCCTGGTCGGTGAACACAGACAGTGACTGGAACGTCACGCTGAGCGTTCCCGTCCCGATTCGGTACGCTCTGTCTTCGAACTCTCGAGTGGTCGCTAACAGCTGTCGACGGCTGAGCGTCGCAAAGAGTGTCTCCTCGAGCACCGAGAGGATAGTCCGGTAACTATCCCTGATTCCATCCCAACTCCCAGGGCGTATAATCGGCGGATCCAGAAGCTGGTGGACGTCCTCGAGCGTGAGCGCCCCGACGAATCCCCCCTCGTCGTGAATCGTCACAAATGGTGGGGCGTCGACAGGAGGCAAGCGTCGGTGCTCGACGGTGACGTTCCTCGTCGCGAGTTGATCGGTCAGGTCAGTTTCGGCCGGGTCACCGTAGACAATGAGGTGTTTTCGCCGGGCTTCGACGGTCTCGAGATATGCGGCAAGCATGATTGGTGAGGGGATGATCGTGCCCTTACTGACGGTGGGCTACTGGAACTCCGCTTGAACGCTCTGCCAGATGAGTCGTTTGACCGGTTGCTCGAGTGGTTCGACCGTCACCATCTCATCGCTTCGGTTGTAGGTGAGCAGCCCCGCGTCCTCGAGGGTTGGGAGATGGGCATGGTGCAGTTCAGTCTGGATCATCTCTTTTTCATCGGCGTCAACGTGGGTGTTCGTCACGGACTCCCAGCCACAGAGGACGTCGACGAGTTCGTCAATCGGGCACTGTTTGTGGGTAAGTAAATATGCGAGAAGACGGCGTCGTGGCTGTGCCGTCAGGGCACGATAAAAGTCGTCGTCCCCAAATCGTGTGGGGACGTCACCCGTCGTCTCAACTGATCGCTGGTCCCCTGGTAACTCCATAGCAAAGTATATTACACGATCGTTAATGAAGGTAGCTGATCGTTTCACCACGCGAATGTCGCTCAGGGTGTCGATCGGTCGACCCCTCTGTGAACGAAGATGGCAGTATCACGTGGTCGGTCGGAGACGGGACACAGGGGTGTACTCGAGGGTAACGGCCATCCCAACGAGGATCACGGTGAAACAGGAGATACCTCCGGAACGGAGACGTTCTTGAGGGGCGGCACCGACATCCACGTATGTATCAGGTCGGTATCGTCGGCTGTGGTGTCATCGGCTCACGACTCGCAACGGCCATAGACGAACACGAACGGGTCGAACTCCGCGGCGCCTGTGACCGCGTCGCTGAGAAAGCAGCCACGATGGCGTCGACGTACGGTTGTGAATCGGTGACCGCTGTCGAGGACCTCCTCGA
>PUKM01000107.1 GCA_003552325.1 Natrialbaceae archaeon
CCCGAGTCCATCCCGAAATCGAGGAGGAGGCGGTCGTCGATCAACACCGCACTCCGTCCGATTTCGCGGGCGCCACCGAGGAACTCGAGGTCCATATCTCCTGGTAGGGGTCGAGGGATTTGGCTCCGGCGGTCTGTCTCGGGTGACTGTACTGGCGTCACAGCATGGACTGCCTGATAGGGGGCCGAAAGCACGTCCGCATTCGGGACATGTGTGACTGAGCGGTAACTACAGCAAGCTGTCAAAGAGAACTCGAGTGCGGACGTCTGTAGGCACGGCATCCGCCGACACACGCAATTCAATCACTCACTGACGCGGCGGCGGGCTCTTCGATCACGTTCTCCGTCCAGGTTCCGCGCATGAACCAGGCAACGGTCACGATCGAGGAAAGCACGTACGAGGTCGCAATCGCGTACCAGACGCCGTAAATCCCCATCCCGAACCAGAGAATGGCGACGGCCGAAATCGGAATCCGATACAACCAGAGTTCCTGGATCGAGAGGGCCATCGCTGCCCGCGTGCTGCCGCTGCCACGGAGGGCACCGAGCAGCACCTGGAAGAGTCCCATGAGAACGTAGGATGGGCCGGCGATGTAGATGTAGGCCGCACCGTACTCGACGACCTGCTCACTCCCTTCACCCTCGATGAAAATCGCCGTGATCGGTTCGGCGAACTGGTAGGCGACGCCGATGACGACGACGAAGATTCCCATCACCACGGCCGAACTCAACTTCGCGGCCTGCCAGGCGCGACCCACTTGGTCGGCACCGAGGTTCTGGCCGACCACGGCCTCAGTCCCTCGAGCGAGGCCAAGCGCCGGCAGGAACAACAGTGAGGAAAGGCGGGTCGCGATCCCGTAGGCCGCCACTGCCTCGGTGCCCGCCAGTGCGACGAGCGCCGTCAAGAGGGCGATACCGAGCGAGCGAAAGCCCTGTTCGGTCGCGATGGGAGCACCGATCTCGAGGATCTTCTTGACCGTCTCGAGATCGAGCCAGAGATCACCGAGCGTCGGCTCGAGGCCGACACGGCCACTGAAGAGCAGGTATAAGCCGGTCATAGCCGCGACACCACGGGCGATAACCGTCGCCACGGCGGCCCCTTCGACGCCCCAGCCGTCGAAGCCAGTCGACGCGTACAGCGTGGCCTCGAGGCTGGTCGCTCCTATCCACGCGAATATCGGGTTTTCCTGAAAGCCCAGGATCAAGAATGGGTCGAGGACGACGTTGATCGTCACGCTGACGATCATCAGATACAGCGGGGTTCGGGTATCACCCCAGCCTCGAGAGAGCGCGTCGAAGATGAAAAACCAGAACATGAAGCCGACGCTGGCGAAGATGATCCGGGTGTAGTTGACGGCGTAGGTGTAGGATGGCGTCCCGGGTTCGGCACCCACCAATCGGATGAGTATGGGTGAGAGCGCAAACCCGAGGATGCCGAAGACGATCGCCACGACGGTGACGAACGAGAGCGTCTGTCCGGCAACGTGGTGGGACTTCGTGAAGTTGTCCGCCCCTTTGTACTGAGAGACGAGCACCGTTCCGGCGACCGTGAGGCCACCGCCGATGCTCACCATCAAGAAGACGATGGCCCACGAGTAGGTGAGGGCGGCAATGGCGTCCTCACCCAGCCGGCCGACCCAGTAGGTGTCTGCCAGGTTGTAGCCGACCTGTAGCATCTGTGAGAGAACGATCGGGGCCGACAGCACGAGGAGGGGCTTGAACAACGCCCCGTCAGTGACGTTGACCGAACGGTCCTGTTTCTTACTCATCGACCTGCTCGGCCCGCCGCCATTTCCGCACTATTCCACTGCGTGCCACGGTGTTAGTCCCCCGAACCGCCGGCACCGTCTGCGCCGCTTCCCTCCCGAGCGAGGGCCGCATCGTCCGTCTCGTCACCCTCGACACTATCGTCGCGCGCGGGAAAATCGACCTCTTCGGTGAGTAACTCGTCAAAGATCTCGGCCGCGATTCCCGACCGGACCTCCTCGAGGTAGACGTCACGCCCGATCGTTAACTGCCGAATCCGGGCCCCGTCGAGGGCCGCAATCAGCAACGCCGCGGTCTCTTCGGGGTCGTGTTCGTGGAACGAGCCTGCCTCGAGGCCTTCGCTGAGGATTTCCTCGAGAATCGCCCGGAGTGCGTCGTCACTCCGGCGAAGTTGCTCCTGGAACCGCTCGTTGTGGGGGGCCTGCGCCCGGAGCTCCAACATCGCCGTGTGAAAGGAGGTACGTTCGGCATCTTCCGGGTCGTACAGGAACCAGTCGACGAACGATGCCAGCCGTTCGACTGGTGGCAGGTCACGGTTCTCTTCGACGCGCTCGTCGAACTGTTCGAGTAAAAAGTCGAAAAACGAAGCGACGAGGTCCTCTTTCGAGTCGTAATGATAGAAGAGCAATGATTTGCTCTTATCGGTCCGGTCGGCGATCGCCTGGGCCGTGAGCTCCGTATAGCCGTGCTCACAGAGGGCCTCGTATGTCGCCGTCATGATCTCGTTACGTGCGCTCTCGTCGGTCACTAACTAACCAGTTAGTCAGCCCGATAAAAGGCACTTACGATCTGACACGCGGTTGCCGGTATGTCTGATCGTCCCACGCCAGCTCTCGAAACTCTCAGCTCTCCTCGAGGCTCGAGGCGATGTCCTGCAGGCTCGAGGATGGCGGTTCACGGGCGTCGTAGACGGCCGTCTCACCGGGCGCACGAAATCCGTACAAAAACCCGGGTTCGATCACGTCGATCAGGAGTGAGCCACCGATACGCACACCGTGGGTATCGACCCAGCCTGGCAAGTGGTCAGTTCCGGTGCGTGGATCTCTGGCCCCGTCCGGGCGCTCGTAGACGCCCGAGATGATCGTCTCACCGCGGACGTCCTGATCGACGCGAGCGAAGCGTTCGTCCTCGTCTAAGACGATACGGACGACCTCGCCGCTATCGACTGGAAACGCAGCAGCTTCGTCTGACGGGACGTCGACACGGATGCCGACGGCCGTCTCGGCAAGCGTCGCTCGGACCGTCGACACTGACTCACTCGAAATACGATCGGCCATAAAACGCGTCTATTCGTCGTCGCCGTCGTCGAGACCGAGGAGGCTTTCGACGCTCTCGTCGCCGCGTTCGGCGATGGTGACGTTGATCTGTGCCGTCTCGTCGGAGAGTTCACGGCCACGGGCCGTGATCCGGCGGCGCTCCCCACTGCGGGATGGTTTGTACCCCGTCTGTCGCTCGTCCATGAGCACTTCCTGCAGTCGGCTCCCCGCGACGGTCTCGTTGTGTGGTCGGCCTGCATTGTCCGAGCCACCCGTGATCGTCAGCGTGTAGCCGTCGAGGCCAACAGCCGAGCCGTCGACATCCTCGCCGATCTCGCGGCCGATGAATCGGTTTGCGTCCTGTCCCTCCGCCTCGAGCTGGTGGGCGAGACCCGTTTCTGGGTCGCCAACAACGACGGTGAAAGTTGCCATAACCGGTCGAAAACGGCCTGTAGTGAAAAATACGTCGATCGACGCTTTTTCACGGGTCGAGCCGCCAGGCGATTCGACGGGCATCGACGGGACCCAGCAGCAAAACCACCCGCGGTTAGCCGAAAAGCCAGTGACAGCCTCCGCACACCCCCACAAATAGCGCCCGCAGACGCGAACACTCAACTGCACGTCTGCCCTACACTCGAGCGTGACGATCGATCCTGACCCACTCGAGGTTCGCCTTCGTCGAGAGTTCGGCGGGGCCATGGGCGAATCCCGCGTCGTCGTCCGCCAGGCCGTCGACCTCGCCGACGCCGGGCAGTACGAATCCGATATCGGAGCCGAATTGACGAACGACGTCGTGATCGAGGAACTCGCCGATGCTCCCCACGGCACTCCCGCCGAGCGCTGGAACTGGTGGATCGGGTCGCTCGAGGTGGCATACGGGGGCTACGGCCGGTTTGGGATCAGACAGTACCGGTCGCGGTAGCCGGGGTTGTCCGCTCGTGGTCGCCAGCGTGGCCTCCGTGTCTCCGCACGTTCCCGGTTCATGGGTCGCCGTAGCGCTCCCGATGGTCGTCCCTGGCACGGCTGTATGCCGGGTCCTCACGAACACGGTCGAGGGCTGTCTTGTACTGTCTGGCGATTTCCCGTTTCTCCTCGTCGTACCACTGCTGTGGCTCCCGTTCCCGCCGAGTTCCGTCATCGTCTCGCTCGTACTTCTTTCCCCCCGGATACTTCGCGTAGCGCATCGCCCGTGTCCATCCCATCTGCAGGTATTTGCGGGCCATATCCATCCCCACGAAATCTCCTGTCGAGCGGTAGCGACGGTATCGCTCCTCGATCGCCTCGATTCCCGCACGGGCTTCCTCGAGCGTGGCGATGCCCCAGAC
>PUKM01000104.1 GCA_003552325.1 Natrialbaceae archaeon
TCCGATCGGTCCGCACGCGTCCCCGAGTACGACTCCACGGAGTGACCGCACGAACCCGTGAGCGTAAAGCCCTCGAGCGTCGAACGGTAGACGATGAAGAATCCAGGCATCTTGTGGATGCTCCAGGTGGGGGCTGGGTTGGCGATGGCCGGGCCGATGTTCATCGCCGGCTCGCTCTTTCTTCGCTCGGGGGATCTGCTCTTTGCTGGGTTACTCTTTGGGACTGGATTGATCGCGCTCTTTGCGCCGAACTACTTCGTCCGTCGAATCGGTGGCCCACGGACGTGGATTCGTCGCCGACTCGGGGGTCGGGGAGGCGAAGATGACAAAACGACAGCTGTCAATACCGACGACAATAGCGACGGGGCGGTAGAAACCGACGAGGGACGAAAGACGGGCAACGGCGCAGTGGCCTTCCTCGAGCGATTCCGACGGTGAGCCGTCATCAGATCGGACTCCACGAATACGGAACCGTCGCCTAGTCTTCTCCGAGGGGAACAACACACACGTCGCGAGCGGACTCATAGGCTGCCTCGATGATCTCGAGGTCGGCAACTCCGTCCTCGCCGTCCGGCTCCGGGGTTGTCCCGGTCAAAATACAGTAACAGAAGTAATCGAACTCTTCGCGAACTTCATCGATAGGCTCACCGGTGTATTCCATGCTGAGGTCGCCAGTTTCGAGCAGAATGTCGTGTGGAACGACTCCACCAAAGGGCGACGAAATGGTCACGGATCCGTCTGTGCCGACCAGCCGTAATTGACTGCCGGCGTGGCCGACGTAACTCGCTGTACAGAGTGCAGAGCCACCACCTGGCAGCCTGAGGTGGAGTGAGACGTCCCGGTCGACGTCGCCAAAGGGTGAGTCACCCGATTCTGTCCGCGTGTGGGCGTAGACGCCCGTCGGCTCACACTCGAGGAGAAAGCGAATCGTATTGATCGGGTAGATGCCGAGATCGACCAGTACCCCGCCACCGGCCAGGTCGGGGTCAAGTCGCCACGTGTCTGGGTCGGCCTCCTCGAGTAAGGGATTGGAGAAACTGCCGTGGACGGCCACGATCTCCCCCAGGACACCCTCATTGAGGAGTGTCCGCGTCCGTCGCACGATGGGCTCGAGTTGTAAGCGATAGGCCGTCATCAGGGTCACGTCGGCGGCTGCACAGGCGTCGATGATCTCCCGTGCCCTGTCGGGCGTCGTCTCGAGGGGCTTCTCACAGATAACGTGGGCACCCATCGACGCGGCGGCAGCCGCATATGTCCCGTGGAGAGCGTTCGGGGTCGAAATATACACGGCATCGTATGCGTCCCGACACTCGCCCTGAAGGAAGGCATCGTAGTCGATACAGTGGTCGACGTCTGCGGCCGCCTCGGTCTCGGCGAGGGTTTCGGGGGAACTGGTGACGAGCACGGTGGTGCGGCCATACTCGCTCTTGGAGATGGCGGGAATAGCCCGATTTCGTGCAAACCCACCGACGCCGATGATCGCGATATTGACCGTCCCCTCGACGGATTCCGTTTCCCAGTCTCGGTGTGTCACCTCGGTAAAGTAGTCCTCGATTGGCATACCGCGATGTCCACGAGTAGAATATAAATCCCACACCACCGCGGCCCCCACAGTGGGTACGTATGAGCCCAGTATGAAATGGGTATAGAGTCTCCATCCCTGGCTATTGAAGGAGAAATGTTTTCAATAAGCCACTCGGAGAGGTGAATAGTGACTGGTGACAACGATGGTAACAATGGAAACAGCCGAACTCGATACTGAACTGAGTCTCTTCAAATACGACAATCTCGAGCAATTACCACCGAGGTATCGAACGCTCGAAGAGGAAGAACGAACAGCACGAATCGAAGCCGCACTCGAGGAACTCGGCGACGACGTGGTCATCCTCGGGCACAACTACCAGCGTCGGGAGATCGTCGAACACGCCGATTTCATCGGCGATTCCTACCAGCTCTCGGTGGAGGCAGCCGAAAGCGACGCCGAGTACGTCGTCTTCGGTGGGGGGACGTTCATGGCCGAATCCGCGGATATCATCACCGACGACGACCAGACCGTGATCCTCCCGAGTATGGAAGCCTCCTGTCCGATGGCGGGGATGGCCGAGGCCCTCCAGGTCGACGCTGCCTGGGCCGAGATCACCGCGGCCGCACCCGAGGCAGACATCATCCCGATCACGTACATGAACTCCTATGCCGACCTGAAGGCCTTCTGTGCCGACCAGGGCGGGCTCGTCTGTACGTCGTCGAACGCCCATCGGGCCTTCGAGTGGGCCTTCGAACGCGGTGACAAGGTGCTGTTTCTGCCGGACAAACACCTCGGTGAGAACACGGCCCACCGGCTCGGGATGGCCGATCGGATCGCGACCTGGGACCCCTGGGACCCCGACGGCAAAGACCCCGAAGAGGTCGCCGAAAGCGACATCATCCTGTGGGATGGCTACTGCCAGGTCCACGAACGGTTCCGCGTCGACCACATCGAACAGGTGCGAGCCACCCACCCCGACGCCCAGGTGATCGTCCACCCCGAATGCCGACGGGAGGTCGTGGAAGCCGCGGACAAAGCCGGCTCGACCGCCGAGATCTGTCGCACCATCGAAACGGCCGAGCCGGGTGACACCTGGGCGATCGGTACCGAAATCCACCTCACCGAACACCTCCAGCGCTGGCACCCCGAGGTACACGTCCTCCCGCTCTGTGGCGACGCCTGTATGGACTGCAACGCCATGCGACAGATCGACCCGAACTACCTGACCTGGGTGCTCGAGGAACTCGCCGCTGGTCGGGAGCGAAACGTGATCGAGGTGGCCCCCGACGAAAAGAAACTGGCAAAGGTCGCCCTCGAGCGGATGCTGGAGGTCTAAGATGGGGACGACACCGAAGGGGGACACGACAGACGTCCTCGTCGTCGGCTCCGGTATCGCCGGCTGCAGTGCCGCACTGGCGGCGGCTCGAGCCGGGGCGGACGTCTGTCTCCTCACGAAAGCCACCCGTCCGGAGGGGGCGAGCACCGACTGG
Organism: Natrialbaceae archaeon; assembly: GCA_003552325.1. Taxonomy (GTDB): domain Archaea; phylum Halobacteriota; class Halobacteria; order Halobacteriales; family Natrialbaceae; genus Natronosalvus. The sequence goes on from PUKM01000104.1 coordinate 3,016, forward strand.
GCACAGGGGGGCATTTCGACGACCCGTGGCGACCCCGAGTCGCTCAAAGCCGACATTCTCGCTGCCAGCGACGGGACGGCCGATCCCGATGCCGTCGACGTCCTCGTCGAACACGCCGACGACGCCGTGACGGACGTGCTCCTCGAGACGCTCGAGATCGAGTTCGACGAGGGTGCGAATGGCGGGTTCGACTACGCTCGCGAAGCCGCCCACAGCGACGCCCGCATCCTCCACGTCGACGCCGCGACCGGCACGCACATCCTTCGGCCGTTTCTCGCCCATCTCGATTCCCTCGATGCCGTCGAGATCCGGGAGGACACAGCTGCCCTCGAGTTGCTCACCCACGAAGGGCGTGTCCACGGCGTGCTCACGGACGAGTCACCGACCGGCCACCCGATCTTCGCCGGCACGACGATTCTCGCCACGGGGGGCATCGGCTCGCTGTACGCCCGTTCGACGAACCCCGCAGGGGCGACGGGCGACGGTATCGCGATGGCCGCCCTCGCCGGGGCCACCGTGGAAGGTCTCGAGTACGTTCAGTTCCACCCGACGGCCTACGCCGGCGAAGACGAGGCCGGCGGCTCGACGTTTCTGCTCTCCGAAGCCCTCCGCGGCGAGGGTGCCTTCCTTCGTAACGCCGAGGGCGAACGCTTCATGCCCGACTATCACCCCGACGCGGAACTGGCACCGCGAGACATCGTCGCTCGAGCGGTGGCCCGTGAGCGCACCGCGACGGGCGAGGTCGTTCTCGACGTCTCCCCGCTCGATTTCGAAGCCGAGTTCCCGGACCTCGCCGACCGCTGTCGAGCACACGGCGTCGGCCTCGAGTCGGAGACGATTCCCGTGGCCCCCTGTGCACACTTCCTCTGTGGTGGCGTCGACGTCGACGCCGTTGGCCGGACCTCGCTCGCTCGCCTCTACGCCGTCGGCGAGTGTTCCCACACTGGCGTCCACGGCGCAAATCGGCTGGCGAGTACGAGTTTGCTCGAGGGGCTCGTCTGGGGCCGGCGCGCTGGGGATCACGCGGCGAACACGGAGGCAAAATCGGTCCCCGTTGAGGTGCCGGATCTCCGCAATAGCGACCCCGAGTTGCCGTCGGGGTTCGCCGCCGAAAAGTTCACCCGCCTCCAGCAGACGATGGAGACCTCCCTCGGCCTCGAGCGTGATCCTGAGGAAATCGTCCGCGCAGGGGCCGTGCTTCGACGCCTGAAAGGCGAGGTCGACGCCTACATCCGGACACGGACGGCACGCGACCTCTACGAACTCAGACACGCCTGTGTGACGGCCCTGCTGATCGCCCGCGCGGCGAGTGACA
>PUKM01000078.1 GCA_003552325.1 Natrialbaceae archaeon
CCGGGCCAACGGAAACCCCCTCGCTGTCTTCCTGTTGTCCATTGATGAGGAGGGTAACATCCTGGGTGAGTTCCGTTCCGCCGGTGTTCTCGAGGTCGGCGCTGACGGTGAGGGTCGCACCGGCGTCGATCGTCTGGTCGACGCCGACGTTCGTGATGAGGAGTTCGCCCTCGGCGAGAATCTCGACAGAGGCCTCGGCTGCATCGGCCTCCGTTTCGACCGTGACGGTCATCGTCTCGGCGTCCACCGCCTCGTCTACAGTCGCCTGCAGCTCGACCGTCTCCGTCTCACCCCCACCAACAGTCACTGACGTCACATCCTCCTCACCACCGTCGAGCAAGAGCGTGACCTCCTCCGTCCGCTCGAGGTCGCCCGGATTCTCGAGGTCGGCCGCCACATCAAACGAGGCCCCCGGTTCGACCGATTCGGGGGCTTCGATGCTCACGACAGCCAGTGGCTCCGCCTCTAGGTACGCTTCGTAGGGATCCGTCTCGGCCCGCACTGGCTCCTCGAGGCCGAAGTCACTGAGATCGATCTCCCAGACCAGGACCTCGGTTTCTTCTGTCGGCGTCCAGTCGACCGCGACCTGGCCCGAGCCGGGTTCGAGTTCGGACGGTGGTTCGTCGTCGGTCGTTCCCTCGACGAACGCACCCCCTTCCTCGATGGCCATATCGTTCGGGTTCTCGTAGCCAAACGTAACCTCGAGTGAGTCGGTATTGGGGGTGACATCTTCGACAGTCAGCAAGGGTTCCTCGAGGGCTGCCTCCACGTCGATGGTCGTCTCGTCGGTCTCGTCGCCGGCTTCGACCAGGACAGCCATCTCTGCTTCGTCGATGTCGTCGTCCACGTCGCCCTCGAGGTCGACCGTCTCCGTCTCCGCAGCCGCAACTGTGACCTCCGCCGTGTCGGCTTCTGCATCGTCGAGCACGAGCGTGACGTCCGTCGTCGCTTCGAGGGCGCCAGGATTCTCGAGTTCGGCTGTCACCTCGAGTGCGTCGCCCGGCGCAACCGAGTCGGGTACCTCGACGATTTCCACGGTCACGGACTCGGCGTCGAGGTACTCCTCGGCGGGATCCGTCTCGGCCCGTACTGACTCCTCGAGGCCGACTCCGGTCAGATCCAGTTCCCAGGCCAGGACCTCGGTTCCCTCCGTCGGCGTCCACTCGACGACGACCTCCGCAGCGCCAGGTTCGAGGTCTGCCGGTGGCTCGTCGTCAGTCGTTCCCTCGACGAATTCACCGCCGTACTCGATCGTCGCGTCGTTCGGATTCTCGTAGCCAAAGGTGACCTCGAGTGAGTCGGTGTTGGGGGAGACCGCCTCGACGGTCACCGATGGCTCCTCAGGCGTGACCGCTCCTTCGCAGTCCTCTGGGTTCGTCTCCGCGGCCCCGGGAACGGAACCCGGCCTCGAGAGCCCGGTGATCGCCGTGCCGAAGTCACCACGATCCTCGACAGTCACGGTCGCCTCCTCGTCGTCGCCCGAAACCCCCCGCTCCTCGCCGACCTCGAAGACAATCGTTCCCTCGAAAGGGGCCTCCACGTCCTCGCCCACGACGATGCCGTCTTCGCCTTCGGTCGTCCCGATCAGGCCATCTTGGACGAACATCGTGTTGGCATGGATGTCGTCCCCGTCGTCCAAAACACCCGAAACCGTCGCCCGGGTGCAGCTCTCGAAGTCGATATCGATGTCGGCCTCGACCGCCTCCACCTCGAGGGTCGTCTCGTCGTAGACGTCTTCGAGGGCAACGACAATACGCACCTCCTCCGTGTACTGGCGATCGAGTTCACCCTCGAGGTCGATCGTCTCTGTGTCGCCCGCCTCAACCGTCACCGAAGTAATGTCTGCTTCAGAGCCATCAATGGTCAGCAGGACGTCATCGCTCACCTCGGCGTCTCCGAGGTTTTCGACCGCCGCGCTCACCTCGAAGGGGTCGTCGGGTTCGACCGAACTCGGTGTCTCGTCGATCTCGACCGATAGGTCGGCTTCGGCCGCCTGCAACGCCACCGACTGGGTGAGTTCGGCGAGCCCGACCTCGACGGTGGCCGTCACCTCTGGGTTGCGATCACCGTCGATCGGGGCCTCGAGTTCGAGTGTCTCCGTCGCACCCGCCTCGAGCGAAATCGTCGCCGTCTCCATCTGGTCTCCCTCGACGAAAAACACGAGGTCCTCCGACACCGACGTGTCTGTCTCGTTCACGAGTTCGACCGTGAGTAGCAACGGCTGGCCGGGTCTGATGGGGGCGTTCGTCCCAAGAAGCCGACAGATGATCGGAATGTGATCGGCGAGTATGTCGACGTATCCGCTGACCCGTGTCCACCTCGTCTCGACGACGATCGGGACCTGCACGTGGTCAGTGACGAGCGGCGTTCGATACTGGAGTGGGACCGTGATGGTGTCTCCGGGGTCGACAGTCACGGTCTGTGTGTCGACCCACTGGCCGGCAGAAACCAGGTGGACATCGCGTGTGACCGTCGTGGCGCCCGGGTTGTGCACTCGTGCATAGACGTCGAGTATATCGCCTGCGGTCACGGGATCGTTCGTGGCGACGATTTCGATGCTGAGCGGGAGCGCGTGGGCAAACACCTGGACCAGCCGCTGATCCCACCCACGCCCGGCGCTGACTTCGATCGGGAACCTGACGTCCCGCTGGACGGGGTGCGTGTCGTACTCGAGTCGAACCGTCACCGTCTCACCAGCAGGAATTCGGACCGTTTGTGTGTCGGCGGTGTGGCCTGCGACGAGGGCCACGTTCTCGGTCACGGTGGTCGTCCCACGGTTCCAGATGTCGGCGATCACCACGAGTGGGTCACCTGCTGCCACCGGCGCGTTCGTCTCGGTTATCCGGACCGAGAGGTGGGCGGTCCCGGCCGCGAATACCCTCACTGGCCTGGCGTCCCAGGTGCCGCCACCGTGGATTTTGACGGGAAACTCGACGTCGACGGTGACGGGATAGGTGTGATACCCCATCGAAACGACCTTCCTCTGGCCGGGCCAGAGTGAGACGGTCTTCGTATCGGCGACCTGCCCCGCTTCGAGTGCGAGATCGGTCGATATCTTCTCATCGCGCAGGTTTTCGACCGCCGCAATGACCTCGAGGAATTCCCCAGCGACCACCGGATCACGGGTTTCGAGAATGTCGATGGCGAGTGAAGACGAGTCAGCGGCGACGACCGTGACCTGGTGGTGGGCGACGTCATCGCTCGTGGAGACCGTTACCGGGAACGCCACGTCCACCTGGACTGGGTAGGTCTCGTAGCCGAGTGTGACCGTCTCGACGTCGTTCCCATCGATCGAGACGGTGGTTTCGTCCACCTGTTCCCCGCCGACGACCAGGGAGACGTCCTCGGTCGTCGACGCACTCCCTGGATTACGGACCTCGACTTCCACCTCGAGGAACTCACCCGCCCAGACGGGGTCGTTGGCACGGACGACCGAGACCTCCGTTGCCTCCGACTCGTAGCCCTCGATCGTCCAGAGCGTCCGTTCGGTCAGGACGTTGTGCTCGTCGATCACCCAGACGACGATCGGACACAGGTGACACCCGCCGTCGTACGCCACGGTTGCGGTGTCTTGGCTCCCGCTCACGTCGGACACGCCCAGGATGATGTCGGCATGGGCGAGCCACCAGACGACCCGGTCCAGCGAGCCGTCCGGGGCGGTGACCTCGAGTTCGAGGTCCATCGCTGCGTCCGCCGGCAGGGCTGTCGTCTCGGGATCTGGGTTCGCCCCTTCGATCATCGGACCCGCGATACCACCGGACTCGACGGTGATGTCCCAGGTTTCGGTCGCTCCCTCCCCGACCGCTTCGACCGCATAAGAGCCCGTAGACTCGAACGTCGCTGTCCAGTAATCCGCCGACTCCCATGCGTAGTACTCGGCGTACCACGGCCCCATCGAGTGGCCGGCGTGATCACCGTCAAGGTACCAGTTCGTGAGCCCCCCGTACGGACCCAGGTCGTCGGAGGCGACTTCGAACAACACCTGTGTCTCGGGTTCGACCGTCAGTTCCGGTTCAGGGGCGACACCGATGGATGACAAATATCGATTATTTCGCCGCCGAAGCCTCGACTCGAGGGCGTCGCTACGGAGTACGGACCCGGCCACCTCCCGCATTGACTGTGCCGCGCCTATCCCACCGCCGAGGAGTGTCAAGTATCGTCTCCGTCGCATGAGGGACGTACCACGCCTACGCCAAATAGGTAACACAAAAATTGCCTGAAAGAGACTGTGTGTGGTAACGAATCTCAGGGTCGAGATTGTGATGGCGTACGTTCGTCACAGCAGCGCTCGTTGGTGAGTTGACCAGGTCGAAGGGGACAC
>PUKM01000110.1 GCA_003552325.1 Natrialbaceae archaeon
GGGGGCGCAATCGGCAACAACACGACCGGCGCCCACTCCCTCAAGTACGGAAAGACGGACGCCTACGTCGAGGAAGTCGAGGTCGTCCTCGCAGACGGCACCGTCACGACCTTCGGCGAGGTGGACCTCGAGGACCTCCCCGAGTTAGCCGCAGGTGACGACCTCGAGTCGGCGATTTACGCCGAAGTCGCCCGTATCCTCGAGGAACAGGGTGAGCTGATCGAGGCGACGTACCCCGACCTCAAACGCAACGTCTCGGGGTACAACCTCGATTGGCTCGTCGAGGACGCCCACGGAGCCGAGCGGGGCATCGGCGAACCCGACGCTGCAGGCGGGACGATCAACCTCGCGAAACTCCTCTGTGGCAGTGAGGGGACCCTCGCGATCGTCACCGAGGCGACCGTCTCCCTCGAGTCCGTCCCCGCCGAAAAGAGCATGGCACTGCTCGCCTACGAGACCGTGCTCGACGCGATGGCGGACGTCGAGCCGATCGTCGAACACGGGCCAGCGGCCGTCGAAGTGCTGGATGACGTCATGATCGACCTCGCACGGGAGACACCCGAGTTCGCGTCCGTTGCCGAGATGCTTCCGGAGGGGACAGCCGCCGTCCTCATCGTCGAGTTCTACGCCGAAGATGTCGACGACGGAAAACGCCAGGTGGCGAACCTGCTCGCCGATCGATGTCCGGCCGTCGATCCCGAGGGCGAACCCGACGACTCGCTTCCACCCACCGACGCCGACGCCCGCGCGTTCGACGCCCTCGAGGCCTACGACGCCCACACTCGCGGGCGGATCTGGAAGCTCCGGAAATCCGGCCTCCCGATCTTGCTCTCGCGGACAACTGACGAGAAACACGTCGCGTTCATCGAGGATACGGCGATCCCGCCAAAGAACCTCCGAGCGTTCGTTGCCGATTTCCAGGACGTCCTCGCCGATCACGATACCATCGCGAGCTTTTACGCCCACGCCGGGCCCGGCGTCTTGCACATTCGGCCCCTGATCAATACCAAGACCCACGAGGGCCTCGAGATGATGGCTTCGATCGCCGACGACGTGACTGATCTCGTTATCGAGTACGACGGGTCCGTCTCGGGTGAACACGGAGACGGCAGGGCCCGTACCCAGTGGAACCGAAAACTGTACGGCGAGGAACTCTGGGAGACCTTCCAGTCCCTGAAGACCGCCTTCGATCCCGACTGGTTGCTCAACCCCGGGCAGGTCGTCTTCCGCGAGGAGAACCCGACCGATATGACCGAGAACCACCGCTTTGGCCCCGACTATACGTTCGATGCGGGGTTCGACCCCGCACTCGAGTGGGATACCGACAATGGGTTCCAGGGCATGGCCGAACTCTGTCACGGCTGTGGGGGTTGTCGGGGCGACCAGTCGACGACGGGTGGGGTGATGTGCCCGACCTTCCGCGCCCAGAACGAAGAGATCCAGTCGACGCGGGGGCGAGCAAACGCCCTGCGCCAGGCGATGGCCGGCTCCCTCGACCTCGAGGAACAGTTCAGCGACGAGTTCGTCGAGGAGGTCCTCGACCTCTGTATCGGCTGTAAGGGCTGTAAGCACGACTGTCCGAGCGGTGTCGACATGGCCAAAATGAAAGCCGAGCTCAAATTCGAGCATCACAAACGCAACGGCCCCTCGCTGCGTGATCGACTGTTCGCGAACTTCGAGACGCTGGCGAGACTGGGGTCTGCAACCGCCCCAGTTTCGAACTGGGCGTCGGCCCTGCCCGGAAGCGCCATCCTCACGGAAAAACTCCTCGGCATCTCCCGGGAGCGAGAGCTCCCCACGTTCCGCCGAAACACCTTCGCGAAGCGAGTCAGGGACCACCAGCCGCGCGTGTCGGCCGCCGAGGCCGACCACACCGTCGTCCTCGTCCCCGACGTCTACACCAACCACGAGTATCCAGCCGTCGGGGAAGCCGCCCTCGAGGTGCTTGAGGCCGCGGGCGTCCACGTCGAGGTGGCCGATCCCCGCGACGTCGGCCGTCCAGCGTACTCCAAGGGGATGCTCGGAGCGGCCGCCGAGAGCGCGACGGCGACCGTCCACGCCATGCTCCCGTACGTCGAGGACGGCTACGACGTGGTGTTGATCGAGCCCTCCGACGCCGTCATGGTGCAGTCGGACTACCTCGACCTCTTCGAGCACGAGCAGGTCCGGACAGTCGCCGAGAACGCCTACGGCATCTGTGAGTACCTCGACCGCTTCGACCTGGATCGAGCCATCGACTTCGACGCCCCCGACGAGTCCCTCACCTATCACGGCCACTGCCATCAGAAAGCCCACGCGAAAGACCACCACGCCGTTGGCGTCCTTCGCCGGGCCGGCTACGCCGTCGATCCGCTCGACTCCACCTGTTGTGGGATGGCTGGCTCCTTCGGCTACGAGGCCGAACACTACTCGATGAGTATGGCCATCGCGGACATCCTCTACGACCAGGTCGACGCCAGCGAGGGTGAGCGCGTCGTTGCGCCCGGGGCCTCCTGTCGCACCCAACTCGAGGACAGACCCGGAGCAACGGAGAAACCGCCGACGCCCATCGAAGCCATCGCAGCGGCGCTCGACGGGTAACGGGCTCCTCGAGGTCGGCCACGGGATCAGGGACGCTCGGCGTGACGGACGTCTCACGTGACTCGAGCGCTCTGTAGGGCTGTCACTGTCTCGTCGGCGAACTGTCGCCACCGGCGTGGACCGTCGAAACCAGTACGAACAAACCTGTTGGGTTCCCAGCCTAATACAGGAACCGTGACACCGTCGTCCCCTCGCACCCGTGTCCTCGCGATCGGAGCGACGGGTCTAGCCAGTGGTGGTGGCCAGGTTCGTCGCGTTCGGCGCTCGAGTGCAGTGGCTCTACCGGGCGTCCACTTCCACTGGAGTCCGTTTGATCGCCCGAGTGACCGCTCTACGCGATGTGCTCCCTCGAGTGTACACACACGGCAAAACGTGCCGTTGGAGGGGCGATGACCGACCTCAGGCCACTCGTTGCGATCAGTATCGCCTTCCTCGCACTCGCCGTCGTGGTTGCCGGTCGACGACGGCCGGCGATCCGGGACGGGACCCCGGTCGTCGCCAGCGTGCTGACGGTCGCCGTTGTGGCGAGTATGCTTCCCGACGTCCTCGCCGGCCGGACCCCAACGACGAACCTGGGAACCCTTGTCGCGGGCATCGATTTCTCCGTCCAGGCCGACCCGCTGGGGATGATCTTCGCGTTCGTCGTGAGCTGTCTCTGGGTCGTGACGTCGGTCTACAGCATCGGTTACACCCGCGGTCACGACCTCGAGCACCGAACGCGCTACACCGCCGCGCTCTGTCTGAGTATCGGCTCCGGCCTCGGCGTGGCGTTCGCCTCGAACCTGCTCGTATTGGTCATTTTCTACGAACTGACGACCGTCGGCACGTATCCGCTGGTGGCTCACAAAGGCACCGAGCGGGCCCGAACCGTCGGCTACGAGTACGTCGCCTACGTCATCGGCGGCGGCACGCTGGTCGTCGGCGGTGCACTGATCGTCTACGCCCTCGTCGGTGACGTCTCGTTCGCCCCCGGAGGCATCGAGGGGCTGGCCGACGCCGCAGTCGCCAGCCCTGGCCCGGCGACCGTCGCCATCGTGGCCCTGCTCGCCGGTTTCGCCGTCAAAGGAGCCGTCATGCCGCTGCACGCCTGGTTGCCGAAAGCGATGGTCGCTCCGACGACGGTCTCGGGCGTCCTCCACGCCGTCGTCGTGGTCAAATCGGGCGTCTTCGGCATCGCTCGAACCGTCCTCGAGGTGTTTGGCCCCGAGGCGACTGCCGACCTGGGCGTAGCGACCCCGCTCGCCATCGTCGCGGCTGCAACGATCGTCCTCGGGAGCCTCCTCGCACTCACACAGGACGACCTCAAGCGCCGACTGGCGTACTCGACCGTTGCCCACCTCTCGTACGTCGTCCTCGGGGTGGCCCTGTTGGTCCCGGCGGCCGTCGTCGGCGGGTTACTCCATATCGCCGCCCACGCCGTCGCCAAACTGGCGCTGTTTTTCTGTGTTGGCGCGCTGGCCATCGAAACCGATGTGAAAAAGGTGTCAGGGATGGCCGGCATCGGCCGACGGATGCCCATCACGATGGGCGTATTCGCCGTTGGAGCCTGTTCACTCGCCGGCCTCCCGCTGTTCGTCGGCTTCGCCAGCAAGTGGTATCTGCTCGTCGGTGGGGCGGCGATCCATCCGCTCGTACCCGTCGTCCTGATCGTCTCCGGCGCACTCAACGTCGCCTACTTCTGGCCCATCGTCTACAC
>PUKM01000086.1 GCA_003552325.1 Natrialbaceae archaeon
GGAGTGGTCGTCGTCTCCTCTGACCCCTCACTCGATCCCATCGACGAACTCGACACCCGCGTACAGAGCGTCTTCCGGCCCGAGGACGTCTACTTTTCCGTGTACGGCCAGGCCGAAATCGTCGACATCCTCAGAGAGCGGGTCGAACGCGGGTTTCACGACGGCGTCGTCGCGACTGACGTCCTCGAGCGCGTCGCCGCACTGACGGCCGAAAGCGGCGACCTCAGGGTCGGGATCGACCTCCTTCGACGGGCAGGACTCAACGCCGAGATGCGCGCCAGCCGAACCGTCGAACTCGAGGACGTCGAACAGGCCTACGAGACCTCGAAGTATCTCACCCTCTCGCGGAGTCTCACCAATCTCAGTGAGAACGAACGTGCCCTCCTCGAGGTGCTCATCGACAACGACGGCAGCCAGGCCGGTGACGTCTTCGAGGCGTTCACGACGGCGACTGGCCTGGGCTACACGAGGTACTCGGAGATCGTCAACAAACTCGACCAGTTGGGGTTGATCGATGCGGAGTACGCTGAAATCGAAGGACGGGGGCGCTCACGGTCGTTGACGCTCGCCTACGACGCGGAGGCAATCGAGGAGCGTCTCTAATCAAGTCATCGGCCGTCTGCGGGATGTCCAGGCACCTAACTACTGACCAGTCTGGTCCTCGAGTGGGCGCTCCCCCTCAGTTTCGTGGCCAGCAGACGGCGGCCCCCCATCCGTCTCGGCGATCGGGGCTGGCGTGACGGGCGAGGTCTGTGTCCGGGTCGCCTTCGGGAACAGTGTGCGAACCTGCTCGGCGACGGCTGTTCGCAGAAAGGTCGCCCCGTCCTGGACGAACGGCCCGAGGTCGTCGGCGACGGCGTAGTCGAACCGCGGTTCGCGAACGAGCGAGGTGGCGACGTCACGGAGGGCCTGGGCGAATGCTGGCCGTTCGACGAGCGGATAGTCGTCGGCGAGCACACTGTGGAGGTAGCAGGCCTCCCCACGGAGCAGATGGCCGCCGATGCCGACGTCGTAGCTCGGATCGACATCGACGGTCCCCGCAGTCGCCAGCTGCCAGTAGTAATGCGGGAAGTCGACGCCAGCCTGCACGGTAAACGGCAGCGACGACCAGAACCGTGGGTTGATCTCCATCAGTTTGAACGTCCCCGTCTCCGGGTCTCGGAGGAACTCGACCATTGCCAACCCGTGCCACTCGAGCTCGTCCAGTAAGGCCAGTCCGGCCTCCTCGAGTTCGGGGATAGCCGTCGATTCGCGGTAAGCACTGGGGCCACCGCTGTACTTGTAGCCCCGTTTCTGACAGTGCTGGAAGGTCGCAACGGGCTCGCCGTGGTCGTAGAGGGCGAAGAAGCCGAACTCCCGCGAGTCGGGGACGTACTCCTGGACGAGGGGGACGTGGCCCCACTCGAGGTCCTCGAGCAGCGTCGGCGGGGTTCCGGGCTCGTGATATACCGTCGACCCGATATCGCTCTGGCCGGCGTCAGCGCCGAGATATGTGGGTGCCGCGACGGTGTAGCGGGGCTTGATAATCGTCTCACGGGACCAGTCGTCCCACTCGTCGAGCAGCCTCGTCTCGGGCATATCGATACCCGCCCGTTCGGCCGCCGCGAAGAGTCTGACCCGGTCTTGCACCTGCTCGAGCGTGTCCAGATCGGGCCAGGGCGTTCCCACGATTTCGGCGAAGGCGTCTTTGTTGGCGGCGAGCGCGTAGACGTCTTCCTCACGAACCGGGATGATCGTGTCGAGCGAGAGGCGATCAGCCAGTGCGAGCAACGTCTCGCCGTAGGCTTCGATATCCTCACTGGGATCCGGAAGGGTCACGAAGCGGTCACAGTACGTCGAGACGGACCCCGGTGTCGTTCGTGATTCGGAGCCGACGACCGTGTAGACATCCCGTGGGTGGAGCGACCGAAGACAGGCGACGGTGCTCGGTGCCGTAATTCCCGGCACGAGGACCCGTCCTGCCCCCGTTTGCGCTTCCTCCTCGCCATCGTGCGTGGCCGACTGCATACTCGCTCGAGCCACTCACCAGGGCATTGTTATGGGTTGGTTACCTGAATTGAGGCGCTAAGGCCCCTTCCTCAATGAGCGACCGAAGGGAGCGAGTAGGGAGGGGATACAGCGTCCCCAGAAATCGGAGATTTCTGGTGTGTGAACGAGACGCAGAGCGTCTCGTCAGCGCCGCACGAGTATCAAACACGTCCGACGCTCGGCCCACAGGCCCACGCAATCACAACCCTTATTTATGTAATTTGTGTATATTGTGGTGTGGCAACGCGCAAGAACATCTCTATCCGCGACGACCAAGCCGAGTGGGTCGAGGAGAACCACCTCAGCCTCTCGTCGTTCGTCCAAGAGAAACTTGACGAACTCATCGAAGAACGCTCGTGAACTACAACTACAGGTATCGACTCCGACCGTCCGACGCTCTCGAAGAGCAGTTAGCATGGACTGTCGATACCTGTAGGCAGGTCTACAACCACTTCCTCCACCGACTCAACCGCACCGACGGCACCTCGGCATACTCCGAACAGAAACTCCTGCCGACCCTCAAGAAGTGGTGGAACGACCTGAAAAACGTTCACTCGAAAGTGCTTCAAAAGGTCGTTCAGCGATTGTACGACAACCTCTCGGCGCTTCGTGGTCGCAAAGAGAACGGCTACCGCGTCGGGACGCTCAAGTGGAAAGCGCCGGGCGAGTACCGCAGTTTCACCTACAGTCAATCCGGCTTCAAGCTCAAGAACACGAGCGGTCGGACCCGACTGTGGCTCTCGAAACTCGGAGACATACCCCTCACTTTCCACCGCGACCTGCCCGACGACGCCGAAATCAAGACCGTCACAGTCAAACAAGAGCCGACCGGCAGGTGGTTCGCCATCTTCGGTGTCGAAACCCCGGACGACCCACCCGCGAAGCCCGAGAATCCCGAGAAGTGCGTCGGTATCGACGTGGGGATTTTCAAATACGCTCACGACACAGACGGAACCGCCATCGAATCCCTCGACCTGTCTGACGAGCGAGAGCGGTTGGAACGCGCACAGCGTGACCTCTCGCGGAAGGAAAACGGGTCTATGAATTGGAAGAAACAGCGGCGTGTCGTGGCCGAGCGTCATGCTGACCTCAAGCGAAAGCGGCGAGACTTCCTCCACAAGTTGTCGAACCACTACGCCCGCGAATACGACCTCGTGGCGGTTGAGGACTTGGACGCCGCCGGGTTGGTCGAACTACCGGGCAACTCTCGGAACCGAGCGGGCGCTGCGTGGGGAACGTTCCTGCGGATGCTCGATTACAAGTGCGGGCGCGAAGGAACGCACTTCGTCGCGGTGAATCCGCGCGGAACGACGAAAGAGTGCGCGTCCTGCGGTGTCGAGACCGACAAGCCGTTGTGGGTGCGTGAACACTCGTGTCCGGCGTGTGGGTTTGAGGCGGACAGGGACGCGAACGCGGCGATCAACATCCTTTCTCGCGGCCTCGAAGACGTAGGAGTGGGATACTCCGAATCAACGCCTGTGGAGACTGCGCTCCCTGTGGATACACCTGTGTCTGCAAAGCGCATCATAGAAGCAGGAAGCCCTACCCTCAAGGAGCGAATGGCGTCAGTCGTGAGCGAGTAGGGTAGGATAGTTCACCGCTGTACGGAGTGGCTACCGTCCCGGTAGGCGATCCATGGCCACCACCGGAGAGTCCTCGAGCGTGCCGAACACCCACACTCAAGCCTGTTCGAGACCCTCGCGATAGGCTTCGGCGTATTCGAGCGCTCGATCGAGTTCGTTCGTCGTGTCCCTGCCAGCGTCTTTGCGAGCCTGTCGCAATTCGTTCAAGTGACCGTCGAAGACAGCGTGGTCAGCGGCGGCGTCGCCAGCGGCGATGGACCCAAAGGCGTCCGCAACCGACGAGAGCGTCGTCTTGAGGTCGTCGTCGGCTGTCGTCTTGGCGGCGCGTTCGACGGCGTCTCGTGCCTCTCGAAGGTCGTCGGTATCTGGCATAGCGCACCCTACATCGACGACCGGTAAAATGGGCGGTGGTCGAATAGGGTTACGGCGTCATTTCCAAACCGGTGGTCGTATATTCGTCCCGTTCCAGGTGCGGATGAGTCCATGGATCGTCGAACCTATTTAGCGTCACTGGCCGGCGCAACCCTCGGCGCCACTGCCATCGCAGGCTGTCTTACCCACGACGGTGATGGCGACGACGAAGATCCACTCGAGACCGACGCGGCGTCACTCCTGCTCACCCCGGAAACGATGGCTGGCGTCGAAGA
>PUKM01000010.1 GCA_003552325.1 Natrialbaceae archaeon
CGGGATTGATCGCTCACACCGTCTCGAACGCGACCGACGACCGAGTGAAAGGGCACTTTACCGCCTACGGCGAGTCAGCTGCGGCCGTCGACGAACTCGTGGCGGCGACGAAACGATCGCCGTTGACGTCGTCCGTCTCGGAGATGCAACGCCGATACGAGTTCGAACATCACGGACTCACGTCCGGCTACACGACCAAAGAGTTGTTCGTCGAGTACGATCCAGGCAATACCATCAGCGACGGGCTCATCGCACAGGGGTTTATCCAGGACGCGCCGGTTCGGATTCGGGATGGCCTCGAGTACTGGTCAGTCTTCGTCGAGAACGCCAACCGAGAGGAACTACACGACCGGCTCAACGCGATTCGGGAGGAGTACGGAGCCGACATTTCGGTCACCAAGATCTACTCCCACGAGACGCGGTCGGCAGACGTCCCTCGGCGCGTCGACACCCTCTCTGAACGCCAGCGTGAGATTTACGAACTGGCGTGTGACCACGGCTATTACTCCTGGCCTCGGGAGACGACTACCAGGGAACTCGCCGACGCCGCTGGAATCGCCAAAACGACGTTGCTCGAGCATTTGCGCAAGGCCGAGGCGAAATTGCTCAGTCCGGAAACGAGAGATTTCACGCGTTCGTTGTAATACTTTTCACCCATAAGAGAAGGAAATAATTGGTCGGGTCAGCGCTTATGCCAGTTGTCAACCCGTATCAACGTACCCCATGATTCCGCCGGTCGCACGGAAATTCGTCGCTGGTGAAACGGCTCCGGAGGCGCTCGAACACGTCGAGGCATTGAACGCAAAGGGTGTCGCTGGGATCTGTAACCTCCTCGGCGAACACTACGACGATCCAGCGGACGCAGCCCGGGATACGGCTGCCTACTGTGAACTCATTGAGTTGATCGATGACGCGGGACTCGAGGCCTGTGTCTCCGTCAAACCGTCTCAGATCGGCCTCGATGTGGCGGACTCGATGTTCGCCGACAACCTCGAGCAAATCGCTGCACAGGGGGCGGCCCACGGGGTCTTCGTCTGGGTCGATATGGAGGACTATACGACGACGGACGCGACCCTCGAGGCCTACGAATCGCTCGTGCGCGAACACGACGGGGGGATGGGTGTGTGTCTACAGGTGAACCTGAACCGCACCCGGGAGGACCTCGAGCGATTGGCCGACGCACCCGGGAAAATCAGACTCGTCAAGGGTGCGTACAACGAACCCAAAGATATCTCGATCCGGGAGAAAGAACGAATCGACGACCGGTATCGTAGGTTACTCGAGTACATGTTCGAGGCGTACGACGACGGGATTGCCGTCGGCAGCCACGACCCAGCGATGATCAGCCACGCCCGGCAACTGCACGAGGAGTACGGAACGCCGTACGAGGTCCAGATGCTGACCGGGGTCCGCGAGGAGCGCCAGTACGAACTGGCCGCTGCGGGCGTGCCCGTCTACCAGTACATTCCCTACGGCACGAAGTGGCTGTCGTACTTTTACCGTCGGCTTCGAGAACGCAAAGGGAATCTGGTTTTCGCTGCTCGTGCACTCGTCAGCTGAGACGGTCGGCCGTACGTCGGTCACGATTTTCGCCACCACGGACAGGCGAGCACCTGCACACCGTGACAGCAGGTGAGATGAGTATGTGAACCAGCGACCGCCGGTCGCCACCGTGACCCTCACAGCGCACTGCGGTGGAGTACCCTCGAGCGCTCGAGATACCGTCGCCACTGCACACCTGATCGTCAGAGCGGTCGGCAGTCAGCGTGTAAACCGTTCCACCGATACCAAAACCGATACACCCAATTATCGCAGCGGTGATGACAGAGCCATGACGGGTGACTCGAGCGAAGCCGATTACACGCCTGCCGAACCGGCGCCGGACACGGCGCTTCGCGTGACCGTCGCGACCGTCATCGGATTCACCACCCTCGGTATCATCGGCGGGATCCTGATGGAGTCCTCGAGCGTCGTGGTCACCTGGTACTGGATGGGGATTGGGCTCGCCGCGCTCTTTTTGCTCTACCGGGTGCAGGCTGCACTCGTCCACCTGGCACAGCTGACCTAATCGATCGAACCTGCCGTCATCGATCGGTGTCACGGGTGAGATCCGAACAGCACCATCACTCGAGCCAGCCGAAACAGCACACTCAATGCGTTCGCGCCGCTAGCCCCATCGATGAACGGCGAGACGCTTCGCGAGCGAGCGAGTGACCTCCCTCGGGAGCCTGGGGTCTACCAGTTCCGGGCCGACGACGTCACCCTCTACGTCGGCAAAGCCGTCGACTTACGCTCGAGAGTCCGTTCCTACGCCGATCCCCGGAGCGCCCGCATCGGTCGGATGGTCGACCGCGCCGACGAAATCGACATCGCCGTCACGGATACCGAAACGCAGGCGCTGTTGCTCGAGGCGAACCTGATCAAGCGCCACCAGCCGCGGTACAACGTCCGGCTGAAAGACGACAAATCCTACCCGATGGTGCAGTTGACGGCTCACGAGGCTCCACGGATCGAGGTCACGCGTGATCCGGACAGCCAGGGCGGTGGCTCGACCGGAAATGGGCCGGGAGCGACCGTTTTCGGCCCCTACACGGACAAGGGGCGGGTCGACACCGTGGTGAAAGCGGTTCGGGAAACGTACGGCCTCCGAGGGTGCTCGGATCACAAGTACGCGAACCGGGATCGACCCTGTCTCGACTACGAGGTCGGCCTCTGTACGGCCCCCTGTACGGGCGAAATCGACCTCGCAAGCTACGCCGAGGACGTCGAGACCGCGATCCGGTTTTTCGAGGGCGAAACGGGCGTACTCGCCGACCCCCTCCGCCGGGAGATGGAACACGCCGCCCAAACCCAGCAGTTCGAACGGGCGGCCCACCTCCGGGACCGCCTGGAGTCAGTCGAAGCGTTCCACGGCGAGGGCGGGGAGGCCGTCCAGTCCTTCGGCGACGAACGGGTCGTCGACGTGATTGGCGTCGCCGTCCGGGGCGAGGACGCCACGGTGGCCCGACTTCGATCCGAGGGCGGCAAACTCGTCGAACGGGACCGCCACACGATGGACGCCCCACACGTCGAGGCGACGGTCGACAGTGCCATCCCGGGCGTCCTCGCCGCCTTCCTCGTCCAGTACTACGCCGAACGCCAGTTGCCCGACGCCCTGTTGCTCCCCGAGCGCCACGACGACGACGAGGTCGAGGCCTGGCTCGAGGCCGAAGGCGTCTCCGTTCGCGTCCCCGGTGCGGGCCGGGAGGCCAAACTGGTCGACCTTGCGCTCAAGAACGCCCGCCAGAACGTCGGTCGCCACGACGAGTGTGCCATGCTCGCCGACGCACTCGGCCTCGAGCGCGCCTCCCGACTCGAGGGGTTCGACGTGAGCCACTCGCATGGAACGGCCGCCGTGGGCAGCAACGTCACCTTCGTCGACGGGAGTGCCGAAAAAAGCGACTACCGCCGGAAGAAACTCACCGACGAGAACGACGATTACGCCAACATGCGGGCTCTGCTCGAGTGGCGCGCCAGCCGTGCGGTCGAGGGCCGGGACGATCGGCCCGATCCCGACCTGCTGGTGATCGACGGCGGGAAGGGACAGCTCGAGGCAGCCCTCGAGGCCTGCGAGGCGGTGGGCTGGGACGTCCCCGCGATAGGCCTCGCGAAAGCCGAAGAGCGGGTGGTGACGCCCGACAGGGAGCACCGATGGCCGTCGGATGCCCCCCACCTGCACCTCCTCCAGCGGGTGCGTGATGAGTCCCATCGCTTTGCGGTGCAGTACCACCAGACGCTCAGAGACGAGGTGTCGACGGTGCTCGACGACGTGCCCGGAATCGGCCCGCAAACGCGCAAACGGCTCTTACGACGGTTTGGCAGCGTCGAGAACGTCCGCGACGCGAGCAGAGCGGACCTCGAGAGCGTCGAGGGGGTCGGTGCGAAGACGGCGGAGAGGGTGAAAGAGCGACTGTAGCGCCGAGTGCGTGAGCGTGGGAATCGGGACGGGGATTGAGACTGTTAGCTGTACCCGTGTGAAGATGCTCGCGACTCGAGTGGGCGAGAATCGTCTACGACTGACAGCCGACAGTATGAGGACCCTTTGGCCCGTGCCCCCGCGTATGCCAGACTGGGACGAACGGTTCCGGGAGGGAGAGTATCCACAGGATCCAGATCCATCACCCGTCTTGCAGCGATACATCGAGGACATTCCCGACGGTCGAGCACTCGACATCGCGACGGGGACCGGCCGCAACGCGGTCTTTCTCGCCGACG
>PUKM01000180.1 GCA_003552325.1 Natrialbaceae archaeon
ACCTCGATATCGCGCAGTTCGATACTCCCCGTGCTCGTTTCTGCACCGACGGCGCCGGCGACGCCCTCGACGTCGACGGTCCCGGTGCTGGACTCGATGGTGAGGTCGCCGGCCACGTCCCGGACCCGCACCCGGCCGACAGCGGTGCTGATCCGCTCGAGGGCGATGTCCGCTGGCACCTCGAGGTCGAGGTCCATCGTCGGCTCGCTCTCGAACCACCCGGTGTCGGCTTCGTACGCCGATCTGAGTTCGAGGGTATCCTCGTGGCGCTCGGTCTGCAAGACGAGGTGCTCGAGGTCGCTCCTGAGCGAACTCGACTGTTTTTCGATAGTGGCGTGGAGATCATCGCGCTCGCTCCCGGTGACGAGCACCGTGCCAACGTCGCCGTCGATTTCCACTGCATCCGCGCCGTCTGGGTCGATCGTTTCGGTCTCCTCGAGTCGCTGGCCGACGAACGGCGTCATGCTGGTGCATCCGGCGAGTGCAGCACTGCTCGTGACGGCCAGGCCGCCGAGGAGTCGTCGTCGGGTCGTGGAGTGAGGCTGACTCATACCTGGATAAACGGGCGGGAGTGCTATTACTCCGCAAGCGTGCCTGTTGACTCACCAATCGACCCCATACGTTTTTATACTTGTTTCCGCCTTCAGACCGAGTCCGCGACAGTAGCTGGTACGACCATCCGTCCAGTATCTGCGCAATAATTCGTGATACTCTCAACAAAATCAGCCAAATGTGGTCTGTTACTGAACGATCGCCCGGAATCGGCGGACTCTATCCGGAATCTTTGCGAATGTATGGCAAGAATCGTGTTGATAGTAAATTATTTACGAAACTCCTTTAACGCGAGCGATAGACCATTAGGGTATGTCAAGGTGGGTATACCCGTGAGTACGCTACAGCACGACCCCCGGGAGCAAGTACAGATCCTCGACGACGCTGGTCGCGTCCTCGAGGGAGCGGAGGTGCCAGACCTCGACGAGGAACAGTTCCTCGAGATGTACGAGCAAATGAAACTGGCCCGCCACTTCGATCAGCGAGCGGTGAGTCTCCAGCGCCAGGGTCGGATGGGGACGTATCCGCCGCTATCCGGACAGGAAGGAGCCCAGATTGGGAGCGCCCACGCCCTCGAGGATGGTGACTGGCTCTTTCCCAGTTATCGTGAACACGGGGCTGGCCTGGTTCGTGGCCTGTCGCTCAAGCGGACCCTGCTGTACTGGATGGGCCACGAAGCCGGGAACGCGATCCCCGATGGGACGAACATCTTCACCGTGGCCGTTCCCATCGCAACGCAGATCCCCCATGCAACCGGGGCTGCCTGGGCCTCTCGCCTCCGCGGGGAAGAGAAGGCCTTCCTCTGTTATTTCGGCGACGGCGCGACGAGTGAGGGTGACTTCCACGAGGGACTCAACTTCGCGGGCGTCTTCGACGCTCCTGCCGTCTTCTTCTGTAACAACAACCAGTGGGCAATCTCGGTTCCACGCGAACGCCAGACGGCGAGTGAGACCCTCGCCCAGAAGGCAACCGCCTACGGCTTCGAGGGGGTCCAGGTCGACGGGATGGACCCGCTCGCGGTCTACCAGGTCACTCGAGACGCCGTCGAAAAGGCGAAAGACCCAGGGCCGGGGGAACTCCGCCCGACGCTCATCGAGGCCGTCCAGTATCGGTTCGGGGCGCACACGACGGCCGACGATCCGTCGGTCTACCGGGACGAAGACGAAGTCGAGAAGTGGAAAGCGAAGGACCCGATACCGCGCATGGAAACGTTCCTGCGAAATCACGGGATGCTCGACGATGAGGGCGAGGACGCGATCACCGCCCGCGTCGAAGAACGGGTTGCAGACGCTATCGACGAGGCCGAAGCGGTCGAACGACCCGATCCGGAGGAAATTTTCGCTCACGTCTACGACGGGATGCCCCGACGGCTCGAGGAACAACTTCAGTGGTTCGAACAGGTCCGTGAACAGTACGGCGACGACGAACTCTTAGAACACTAACATGGCTGCAGAATCTGAAAACCTCACGCTGGTACAGGCAGTTCGCGACGGACTGCATCAGGAGATGGAACGCGACGACGACGTCATCGTGATGGGCGAAGACGTCGGGAAAAACGGCGGTGTCTTCCGGGCAACCGAAGGGCTGTACGACGAGTTCGGCGAGAACCGCGTTATCGACACGCCACTCGCCGAATCGGGCATCGTCGGCACGGCTATCGGTATGGCCGCCTACGGCCTGCGTCCCGTCCCCGAGATGCAATTTCTGGGCTTCATTTACCCGGCATTTGACCAAATCGTCTCCCACGCGGCCCGACTTCGCACCCGCTCTCGAGGACGGTTCACGTGCCCGCTCGTCGTTCGTGCCCCATACGGCGGCGGTATCCGAGCCCCGGAACACCACTCCGAATCGACGGAGGCCATGTTCGTTCACCAGCCCGGACTCAAGGTCGTCATCCCGTCGACCCCCTACGACACCAAAGGGCTGCTCACGAGCGCTATCCGCTCGCCCGATCCGGTCATCTTCCTCGAGCCAAAGCTCATCTACCGGGCGTTCCGCGAGGAAGTGCCAAACGAACCCTACGAGATTCCCCTCGGCGAGGCAGCCGTTCGCCGCGAAGGCTCGGACATCTCCGTGTTCACCTACGGCGCGATGACCCAGCCGACGCTCGAGGCCGCCCGCAATCTCGAGGGCGACATCGACGTCGAAGTGGTCGACCTCCGGACGCTCTCTCCGCTCGACATCGACACCATCGTCGAGTCGTTCAAGAAGACGGGCCGTGGCGCTGTCGTCCACGAGGCACCCAAGACGGGCGGCATGGCCGCCGAAATCGCGGCGACGATCCAGGAGGAAGCGCTCATGTATCAGGAAGCCCCGATCAAGCGTATCAGCGGCTTCGACACGCCGTTCCCGCTGTACGCCCTCGAGGATTACTACCTGCCCGAGCCGGCTCGTATCGAGACGGGCATCCGGGAGGCGATGGAGTTCTAACATGGTTGCGGAGTTCAAACTCCCCGACGTCGGTGAGGGTGTCGCCGAAGGAGAACTCGTGACCTGGCTCGTCGAGCCAGGTGACACCGTCACGGAAGACCAGCCGGTTGCGGAAGTCGAGACGGATAAGGCGCTGGTCGAAGTCCCCTCACCGTACAACGGCACGGTCAACGAACTGCTCGCCGAGGAGGGGGAAATGGTCCCCGTCGGCGACGTCATCATCACGTTCAACGTCGATGGCGAGGACGACTCGAGCGAAACGGCTGACGCCGAAGCCGGCTCGAGCCAGCAGGACGATACTGCATCGACGACTGCCTCGAGTGCGGCAGGCGAGAGCGACTCCGCCGAGGAAGTCGATACACCCGAGGGTCGCGTCTTTGCCCCACCACGCGTACGGAAACTCGCCCGCCAGGAAGGGGTGGACATCTCGAGCGTCCAGGGGAGTGGCCCCGGCGGGCGGATAACCGAAGGTGACGTCCAGGCAGCCGCCGACGACGAGGGCGATCCCGAACCCGATACCGCACCTGCGGCGACCGAGACAACCCAGGACGCCGGTGGCGTGGATGCCAGTGGCGACCAGGTGACGACGGCCGACTCGACCTCGAGTGCGAGCGTCGAATCTGCCGACCGCGATCGAACGCTCGCGGCTCCGGCAACGCGACGCGTTGCCGACGAACAGGGTGTGGACATCAACGCAGTCCCCGCGACGGACGAACGGGAGGGCGAGCCCTTTGTGACCGCCGAGGCGGTGATGGAGTACGCCGAAGCGCAACAGCGCGCCCAGGAAGCCGACGCCGCGGCGGTCGCCACCGGCGACACCGGTCCACGGGAGACACGCGAGCCGTTCAAAGGCGTCCGGAAGACCATTGCCGAGGCCATGGAGCGTTCGAAGTACACGGCCCCGCACGTGACCCACCACGACGAGGTCGACGTGACCCGGTTGGTCGAGATGCGCGAACGGCTCAAGCCGGAAGCCGAAGCACAGGGCCTCCGGCTCACGTACATGCCGTTCATCATGAAAGCCGTCATCGCGGCACTCAAGGAGTATCCCGAGATGAACGCGATGATCGACGACGCGAACGAAGAAATCGTCCACCGCAACTACTACAATATCGGGGTCGCGGCGGCGACGGACGCCGGCCTGATGGTTCCCGTCGTCGAGGACGCAGACCACAAGGGCATGCTCCAGCTCTCCTCGGAGATGAACGAACTGGTCCAGAAGGCCAGAGAACGAACGATCTCGCCCGAC
>PUKM01000255.1 GCA_003552325.1 Natrialbaceae archaeon
CCTCACGTCCGTTCGTCGAAAATCACGGGCACGATGGGATTCGAACCCACGACCGTCGGATACCTTCCCCCACCGGCTCCCCGATGGAGTTAGAAGTCCGACGCTCTATCCAGACTGAGCTACGTGCCCTCGAGTCAGCATCGTCGGGCAACCAGTATAAGCAGTTGGGATTTCACTCGAGCGCGCTGACCGGTGGAAGGTCTTCGTGATCGCGATACTGACGAGACACCGTCCCGAGCAACTCAACCCGCTCACGCACCTGTTGCCAGTGTTCGTGACGACACCAGATACTGACTGGCATCTGCGTCACGCCGAGCGCTTGGGCAATCGCCACGCGCTCGGATCCACGGTGGAGGAGATACCGACCCTGTCGACCGATATGAACGCGCACCTCTGCCATCGACGGTGGAACCTGTGGCGCTGGGTCCGAGATCGACGGCTCGACAGTTGGGCTACGCTCACCGCGCCGCGTTCGGACCGATCGATAGCCTCGAGCCGCAATGTCCGCGATGGCGTACTCGAGGGCGCTCGCCACAGACGCTTCGACCACCGGATGATCCTCGCCCAGACCCGCCTCCGGGCCATCTGCCGGACGTCCTACTCGAGGAGTCGGAGCATCCGTGGGGTGGTCCGCTCCCTCGAATACACCGCCATCCACGTCTTTCCCCGCCGATTGGATCACCCGACGTACTCGCTGGTACCCCGGGGTTGCTGGAAAGGGAACCGTTTCTCGATCCCAGGAACCGCCAACGACGCCCGAACTCCGCGCGGGAACGTCCGCTGTCACCTGCTCACGTCCAGTCGCGGTCAGGACGTGGGTAAGCTTCGAGGGAGGGAGATCCACGCGTTCGAAGGGCACGATAGAGCTCTCGTAGTGCCGGGCAGTCGTCCACCACGTGCGCCACCCGGCAACGAGTCGGTGAGAGGCGCGAGCAAGCGCGAGTCGAAGCCGATCGGTAGGGCTATCGTCGGTCGCTTCCCCTGCCGTCGTCTCGAGTGCGGTCACGGCTCCTGATCGATTACGGGAACCCTCCCTGGGAGTCGACGGTGATGAACGTGATTCGCTGTCCTCCCGTGAGGTCCCCATTGGGCTGAACCGGATACCCCACGTGCCCTAAGTAACGACCGAATAGGCCGGGGTAGGCCACCGTTTCTCGTCGCGCTCGAGGGAGGTGACCACACTCGCGGGAACCTGAACTGGTTTAGTCTCTGGCTGGCAACAACGAGCCATGATGGATGCAATCGTCGCGTTCGACTTCGATGGGACGCTCTCGGATTCGGAGATGACCGTGTTACTCGGTGAGCGCCTCGGCGTCGAAGACGAGATGGCGAAGATCACCGAACAGGCGATGAACGACGAAATCGGCTACGCCGAAAGCCTCCGGTCGCGTGCCGCGTTGCTCGAGGGACTCTCCCGGGACGACGTCGAAGCTGCTTACGCTCGAGTCGAGCTGCGGGAGGGAGCACCGGCCGTCCTCGAGCGCCTTGCTGACGCTGGAGTACCCACGGCGATCCTGACTGGCGGGTTCGAACGTGGCGTCGATGCCGCACTGGAGCGTGCTGGGGTCTCGGTCGATCACATCGTCGCGAATCGCTTGCCGTTCGACGAGGAGGGGACGGCCCTCACGGGCGACGTCGATGGGCCATTGATCGAGGGCACGAAAGATGACGCCCTCACGGAGCTGGCCGAGTCACTGGGTGTGGACCTGACCGACACCGTCGCCGTCGGTGACGGAGCGAACGACCTTCCGATGCTTCGTGTCGCTGGCCTCGCCATCGGATTCGATCCCAAACCGGCGGTGGCCCCTGCCTGTGACGTCATCGTCACCACGATGGATGGTGTCGACGAACAGTTGGTCGAGGCCGACTGCCTCGAGTAATCCCGCTCGACTGCTGAACAGTCAAACCGATGCGATATTCGTTCTAACAGTGGGTTACTGAAACCAACGAGTACTTACTCACCACTCCAGTAGCTCGGGCGATGCTTTGGCAAGATTTCGTGTTCATGATTGGGAGCAGTCTCTCGATTTTCTTCCTCGCCCCAACCCTGCGAGACAGCGCTGCACAGGTCCCACTTGGAACCAGTGTCCCATCGGTACTCATCGGCGCAGTGTACGGCGTCACCTTTCTGACGATGGGAATGACATTTTCCGCGTTCGGGGCCTTCGCTGCCGGCTGGATGTGGTCACTGATTGCGGTATTCAGGTCACCGACTGGACGGCGCCACCTCGAGGGGTGGCGACTGTTTGTGGCGGATTGCCACCACTGGAGCCGTCGCCTGCGTGGTTCCACCGATCACACACAGCAGTTTTTGCTCGAGGAACGCCACCCGTCCGCAGCCAGCACCAGCGCCACTCACGAGAACCAGGCTGGCCAATCGACACCCTGATCAGGGACGGTATCGGTCGTGGTCGTGATCGTGATCGTGGTCCTCGGAAGCGGAGTCGCCCGCGTCCGCAGTGGACCCGCGGTCCGGCGGATAACGGTCGTGGTCGTCGCTCGAGCGAGTGGTATCCGCCGACGGCACGGCATCGTTTGACACATCAGTACCGTTGCCACTCGAGGAGAGATTCGAGTCAGGAGTCAGTGACGGGGACTGGTCGCCTGTGGTCGCAGGGTCCCGGACGGAACTGGGAGGGCCTGGGTGGCGCTCGATCCCGTGGCCGGGGTGGGCGGCCGCGGCCTCTCGTGAGTTGGGTGTGGAATCCGCTCGGCGCTCGAGGAACGCCTCCCGGTTCCCGATGAGCGTCCCGATAACGGCGAATACGCCGACAAAAACGACCGTCGAAAGGATGAGCGTCGAATCGATACTCATGGCGAGGGTTTCGATTTCGAGATCCGTTCGTCCGGTTTGCTCGTCGGTACTCGGGGAGTATTCAGCTGCCGAAGCGAGCAGGAGTATTCCCAGCAGGTAGCCTGGAATCATCGCAACACCGGCGAGAGCCGTCTGCCCGACCGACTCCGTCTGGAGCGTTCGGCCGAGTACACCGCCGGCACAGACGAGTCCAGCAGCGGCGGCAACGACGAGAATCATTGCCGCCAGTTGCGTGAATCCATCGAAGAGGAATCCCACCTGGTCAGGACTGTCCTGGAAGGTGCCACCGTGTCCCATGAGTACGGAGAAACCCGCCATCACCCAGGTCGATGGGGCTTCATCCACCGGCGTCATCCCGGCTCGATTCGCAAGCGCAAGCATATACGAGACGAGATACACGACACCGAAGACGACACCACCGACAATCGCCCCGGCAGTGAGCAGCGACGACACCTCGAGTGAGTCCGCAGTCCGTTCATCAGCCCCTTCGTCCTCTCGTCGGCGGGTTGAGGAGGTTTCGTACTGGAGGCTTCTGTTGGAAGGCATATACGAGTGTCCAGCAGTCCCGGAATGAATCTTGTGGTTGCGTGCAACGACCACTGAGCGGTTCGGGAAATTACTTGGAAAACAGGCTCGTGTGCACTGGCGCGAAGGGGTCCGGGTCGGGACGGTCACCGGTATCGGTGATCGCTCGGCCGTCCAACCCCTCCTCGAGGAACGCCGATAGCGGGGGGCCGACGTTTTCGGGCTCGACGAGGAAGGCGTCGTGGCCGTGGTCGGACTCGACGACGTGATGGGCGACATCGATCGTTCGCTCCCGGCACGTCTCAGCCAGTGCCTCCGCCTGTTCGACGGTGAAGTGCCAGTCGCCGGTGAACGAGAGCAAGAGGAGTTCGCCATCGAAGGCAGCGAGGGCGTCACCATCGGACTCGTAGCCAGCAGAGAGGTCGAAGTCGTCCATCGCCCGTGTCAGATACAGGTAGCTGTTGGCATCGAACCGATCGACGAAGCGGTCAGCTTGATAGTCGAGGTAGGATTCGACGTCGCGATAGGGGAAAAACGCGGCTGCGGGGTCCGGCGGCCCGTCCCTGACGGCCTCGCGACCCGCCGCCCGCCTGCCGAATTTATCCCCCATCGAAGCCTTCGAGAGGTACATGATGTGGCCGATCTGTCTCGCTCGAGCGAGGCCATTTGTCGGGCCGTTTCCGTCTGCGTCGTAGTAGTGTCCACCCTGCCAGGCCGGATCGCTGGTGATCGCTCGTCTGGCAACGGCGTCGAGGGCGAGACACTGCGGGTCGAGCCGCGGTGCCGTGGCGACCGCACCGGCACGTTCGACGTCGTCCGGATACCGCCGCAGCCAGTCGAGCACGTTCATGCCCCCGACGGAGCCGCCGACGACGGCATGGAG
>PUKM01000142.1 GCA_003552325.1 Natrialbaceae archaeon
CTCCTGTTATAGATGAAAGTGTTATTCATCAAACGCATAACTTCGAAGACCAAGAAGGTATCTCCACAGAAGCTCCTGTTATAAATGACTCTTTCATTTGGCAGCTTCATAAAGTAGGTACAGGGGAGGATGTTGTAACAGGCGCGCCTGTTTTTGACCCTGAAACATTATTCATCCATCAAACTCATAACTTCATCCAAGAAGGCTTTTCTACAGGCGAACCTGTACTGAATGACTCTTTTATACATCAAACTCATCACATAGAAGATCAAGAGGAATTCACAGCCAATACACCTGTATTAGAAGATGCTTTTATGGGTAAAGGTCACTTGATCTTTACTGATGATTTGATTGCAGAACCCGCTGACTTGGGTGAACCTTCAATCTTTGAGAAACATCATTTTGATAGCCTTGACATAACATGGTTTCAACCTGAGCTTGGTGAATCCACCATTAGAGCCACCCATAAGTTTCAAGCGGAGGGGTTTGCCACTGGTGCGCCGAGTATAGAGATAGGTGTTGTAGTTTACCAGTCTCTTCATCCAGATGACATTGTTTGGGAAGCACCTATAATAGGTGAGGCTGAGCTTGGTCAAGGTCACCTTATAAAAGAAGAGCGGATAACCACTCGAATGCCAAAAGTGGGTGAGAGTGATATTGCTCAAACCCATAAGGACTTGAAACCTCGAGACATCCCGCGTTTCTTGGTTGTAGGTGGAGTGAGATTCGAACCTAAACTAGGTGAACCTACTTTACGTACTGAGCATCCTTTACAATCGGTAGACCTTGCTACGGATGAACCAGAAATAGGGAATCCTGAACTCACAGTTGTATTTCACTTTGATGCAGAAGGTATTGAAACTGACGTCCCTGTTGTCAATGAATCTACACTGACGCATGTGTATGTGTTTGACACAGAAAACATAATAGGAGAAGCCGCAGTACTAGATTCCGTTACAATAAGACAAGAGCATAAAGTACAAGGGGATGGCTTCGCCACTGACTTGCCTTACATAGATACCTCTGAAATAGGTGTGAGGTTCCTTCTTGGTGGAGATGGCATTACAGCGGGTCCTGTTTATCTGGGACAGCCTGAGCTTACATTATCGTTTGCATTAGAACCTGCTTTCATTACATGGGAAGAACCTTCATTAGGTCAACCAGATGTATCACAGGCACATAACCTACGCCCAA
This sequence comes from Natrialbaceae archaeon, assembly GCA_003552325.1. Classification (GTDB taxonomy): domain Archaea; phylum Halobacteriota; class Halobacteria; order Halobacteriales; family Natrialbaceae; genus Natronosalvus. Next base: position 1,195 of record PUKM01000142.1, read on the forward strand.
GAAGAAGACGACTTCAAGCACCTATACTGGGTACTCCTTTCTACCGGATGAAGGAAACCCAAGATCTGATTGCACGTGGGTTCAGAACAGGTATTCCTCAAGTGAATACATCAGGGATAGATGGTATGACAGAACCAGCTCCACCAAAAACACCTACAGCGGGAATCGACCCCACAGCTGTGGAAGTGCATCACGACATACAGATAGTAAAACAGATTGGATACTTGCGTAGATACTCGCCTGAGGAAATCAGAGACACATGGCACCAGACAGGGGCTTTACAAGCTGAATCTGATTACACTCATGTGTATGGGGGCGGAGGTATCTATCAAATCATTGACCCAGATTCTGATTTGCATGAGGCTATCGTGCTATTCATGCAACCACGGTTCTGGAAGATTGATTGGAGCAAGTATCGAATGAAGGGAATGTCTCCTCATCCTCAACATGTAGAAACAGGGCAGCGATTAGAATTCGTATACGTACTGCTAACACGTCAAGAATGGAAAGCCCTCGAGGGTGAGGTAAATGAAGACTTTGAATCCTTCTACGTCAGAAGAGAAAGGATCCCACTAATTACCGGATAGGGTTACCACTTATGAGAATGGAATCAATAATAGACTTCCTATTGAATTACATGCCCGCTAGGCGACGTGATTCGTGGATCTATTTAGGACAGCATTACGCAACCAATGAAACGCCCATCTACTATGCCGGTCTCATCTATAAGATAAACGCACCTCAATCTGCTGTCCATGATTTCTTAATACTCTGCACTGAACCTGTTCACACTACAGTGGATTGGGATATGTATGACTATGTGAACAATGAATTGCAACGCACTGATACATTGCACATCCCTAATGAATTCATTGTCATACTTACTAAGACGGATTTCGATTCCATAACACAGATCTATGACCCTGACTTTGTTCCTTTCCAAGGTCAGTTACAATTCGAAGAACAGGGCATTTCTCAATACCCATCAGTCATTATTCCAGAGCATGAACTACACATCATCCTCAGAGATGCTGGTGTTCCTTTTGTTAAGTTCAATGAGCTTGAGTATGACGTAGAGACATTGAGGTACTTAGTAGTGCGGCCAGCCATTGAGCACTACTACAAGTTTTTCCCTATCATCAAGCCTGAAACTATCCCTGTCCAAGCTCAAGGTCGTTTTGAGAAAGAGTTGCCTAAAGATTCTAACTTCATTACGGTCCGCGCTGTATTCGGAACCAACGCATCACAAGCAGCACAAGGATCAGGGATGGGTAACCCATTCCAGTATTATCGTGACCAGATGATTGGTGGGTTGTTTATGGGCGGTCATGCTTTCGGAAGACCTCAAGGACGTCCTGGACGAGCTGGTCGTACAATGGGTACTGCTATCAATCACAACGACGTTATAGGGAACATGTTCCACATGACAACCTATAACAGCATGCTCAATAGATACTCACGTGTCAAGTATACCCTGCGACGAGATGAAAATAGGGTAGAAGGTTACCATACAGGTGCACGGTATGTTACCATTGAATGGGCTTACATGAGCTCAGACTGGGAAGACATCCCTCATGACCGAAAACTTGAAGTGCGTGAATTGGCTAAAGCGTATGCCTTACGTACCTTTGGAATGCTTCGTTCACAGACACCGGATAATTCTCCTGGTAAGATAGATTATGCTGGGTGGGTTGAGAAGGCTGACCAGATTGAAGAAAAGGTTCTAACTCACTGGTCAGAATTTACAAAACCTGTAGTAATCCGTAACAGGTAAAATAAAAGCCCCTCTCGAGAGGGGCTATTTTTTGTTATAGCTTATTACCTATTCATCTTTATAGTACACGTAGTAATTGTCTTCATCATCAGCAACGAATGTAACTGTCTTATCGAGGTACTTTTGGTCTGCGGCTTCGCGAGCTTGTTCGCTGTCTTCAAAAGGACCCGCACCTAAAGTGTATCCGGTTTCTTGTGCATCTTCATGAGTGGTAGCCTCACTCAACTTACTAGCAGCTTCATAATCATCAACCATCTCTGCTGCGGCTTCTTCTCGATAACCACGCTTGACAAGCAATCTAATTGCTTGCTCTCTATCGATGCTACCATCGTCTTTCATGTCAATCACTTCACTTACATCAGGCCCTGTCCGGTCGACCTTAGCTTCCCGCCGTTTGGATTTTTGCTGACGTAAATACTTAGACGACAGCTCCCTAATAACGTGATGGGGTTTCTTGTTTTGATTTGCCATTGTTATACTACCTCTGGTAATTAGTTAGGTTGGGAGTAGGTCCTCACGTACAATAGCATACAGCATGTGTTTCTCGCGTTCATCGGTACCCGGGATTTCTAATGATTGAAATCCTTGTAATAGCTCAGTCAACACCATGTGATTGTGTCGTGCCTCTTCATCTCCTGCACGTGCTTTTTGAGCTAGCAATTCTTTTGCAAGAGAAAGAGCTGCATCGTAATCTTCGCCCACATACTTATACCCATACTTGTCGGATAACTTCTTAGCAAGTATTCGATAAAGCTTTTGGCGTGATGTTCCCGCACCTGAGAATCCATACCCGTGTGGTGGTTTGACCTCTTTGGACATGTAAGTATGTACTTTATCCGCTATGTCTACTACCGATGAAAAGATGGAAGCTACATCTAGCCCAAAGTCGAAAGACTTTGCTGACTTTAAAAGAGGTACTCGGTCACCTAATCCAGATCCTTCCGGTAATGCAACCATAGGCATAGAATAGAAAACTAAGTCTCCTAAATACACCCCATCATCATCCATTGTAGACTTTGCGGTACCTAATGACTCCCTGAACATCTCTATCTGTACCAAGTAAGCAAAAGAAATTATCTCGACATCATCGGCGAGAGTTTCCAATACCTCTTTCAATAAACCAGGATTGTGATAAAGTTGGGCGCCTTCAAGACCACCACTGGCTTTGTAATAAGAGTCTTGATAATGATAGTTGTGGAGAATGTCTAATGCTTCTACAGCATCAGCTGTCATGTCATCAAAGAAGCGACTGGC
>PUKM01000156.1 GCA_003552325.1 Natrialbaceae archaeon
ACTCGTCGGGGTTCTACGAAACGGTGTGGGTGCCGGCGGAAAGACACCGGAGAGTCAACGCCTAATGCCCCCGCGTGTGACACGCAGGTATGCGACTCGCGAGACTCGCCACCCCAGACGGACCGGTGTCCGGCCGATACGAAAACGGGACGATCGAGACCCCAGATGGCCAGTACGAGGTCGGCCGGGACGGGTTCCTCCTGCCACCTGCCGACCCGTCAGCGCTCTACTGTGTCGGGCGAAACTACGCCGAGACGCTCGAGCAGATGGCGTACGAACGACCCGAGGAACCCGATTTTTTCATCAAGCCCCCGACGGCACTGCTGGGCCACAAGCAGGAAATCCCCTACCCTGCGTTCACCGACGAATTGACGTACGCCGGTGAACTCGCGGCAGTGATCGACCAGCGGTGTCGAAACGTCGCATCCGATGACGTGCCGGAAATCGTGCGCGGCTACACGATACTGAACGACGTCGACGCCCTCGATCAACAGGGACGAACGGCACGGAAAGCGTTTGACGGCTCAGCGCCCCTTGGCCCCTGGCTCGAGACCGACGTCGATCCGACGAGTATTGACATGTGGACCGACGTGACGGGCGAACGCCGCCAAGATGCCAACACCGAGTTGATGCTGTTCGATCCGTACGAAATCGTCTCGTATCTATCCGAACGGTTCACACTCAGGCCGGGCGACGTGGTAGCCTTTGGCAGCCCGGCGAATCCGGGGCTCCTCGAGCCAGGTGACACGGTCGAAATCACGTACGAGGGGGTTGGGACGTTGCGGAACACCGTCGGGTCGACGGAGAGATAGCGTCGGTCACACTGTCACACCACGACCGGCTCCGTCCGCTATCAGGCTCATGCAGCCGAGACGTACTCGAGACAATCCTCGAGGGTGGTGGCGGTGTGTACTCGCGAGCCCAGTGCAGGATCGAGCGATGGTGACTGCTCTCTCCCATCAGTGACGTGAATCCCGGTCCATCCACGTTCGAGAGCAGGCACCAGATCCCGCTCGAGGTCGTCCGAGACGAACGTATAGCTGTCTGCGGGCAACCGTTCTTCCGCGATTTCATAGATCCTCGGGTCGGGTTTCCATGCGCCCACGGCACTCGAGACGATGAGGGCATCGACGGCTCCCTCGAGGCCAATCGCGTGTAATTTCTCTCGCTGGAGTGACGAACGCCCGTTCGTGAGGACGCCGACCTGGTGGGTGTCGCCGAGGTGCTCGAGTAGCCTGGCCGCCCCGGGCAGTGCCACCGTGTGATCGATTTCGGTTGTCGCCAGGGAATCGCTGAACGACTGCGGATCGACCGGCACGTCGGTCGCCGCGATGGCCGTCGCATAGGGATCGCTCGCTTCGCCGAAAACGTCGAAAAAGTGGCGGCTGAAGGCATCGAATCCCGCGTTCTCGACGTCTAGCCGCTCGAGTGCTCGCCCGTATATCGTCGAAAACGGGACGTCGTACGTACAGAGTGTGCCGTCCAGATCGACGTAGCAGGTGTGGGCTGGCATGATCGGAATACTCTGGGGGATGGCCTTCAGCGTTGGGTGCGTGTGGGAGTCACAGAAAGCGACAGCACGATCGGTAAACCGAGGAACGTCGCCTCGAAACCTACACCGAACCAACGGTGACGAAAAACGGGACGGTCTCCGTTCGTTCGTACTCCCCCGCCTGCATCTGCTCGATCACGTCTCGGCCGAGGGCACGCCACTGCCCACGAAGAGCGTCGTACTCTTCACCGGTCAGTGGTCCCTCGAGCATCGTCGCCCGGTCATCGGCCAGGCCCGCACCCGTCGCCTTTCGGCGCGCATCGATCATCGCGCACTCGCCGTAGGGCGGACCGATGGTCCGATCGTGGTCGTACCGCTCACTCGCGACCACCTCGAGACCTGCCTCCGTGAATCGCGACCTGGCGTCTGCTCCGAGTGTGACGTCCGTTTCGATTCCCTCGAGATAGGCGCGGCGAGCCCGCGCCTCGAGCACCGACTCCCGAGGGATCGTCGATTCGACGGTCACCGCACTGTTGTCGGGTTCGACAGCCGCGACGAGGCCGCTCGAAACCCGAGCGAATTCGGTAAGCGCGGTCACGGGATCGGGTAGATTGATCAACAGCGCCTGACAGACCACGAGGTCGAAACTGTCGTCGGCGAAGGGTAGGCGCGTCGCGTCACCCCTGACGACCTCGAGGGGGCGCTCGGCTGCGGTGGACGCTGTTCTCGCATGCTCGAGCAACGCCCGGTCGACGTCACAGCCAATGACCGTTCCGGGACACTCCTGGGTGAGGACGCGAGTCAGTTCCCCCGACCCACAGCCGACGTCGAGCACCCGCGTTCGGGACTCGAGCTCGAGTGGCTCGAGCGCCTCCGTGCTGTCGGCCCACATGCCGTCTCGAGTCCGAGTAAGATACGAGGCTGAGAATTGACGCACTGGTCGGGAGTCACGAACGCGAAGGGCAAAAACAGCCCGGGTTCGCGCGGGTAACGCGCACGAAAGGGCCCCTCCCGTCTTCGGTGGTGAGCCCACTCGATCCGTTATCGCGAGATGTCTTCACCGCCGTCGGCAAGGACAGCCTCGACTTCCGCTTGGGTGACGAGTGCGACGTCGCCCGGAATCGTCCGCTTGAGGGCGGCCGTCGCTGCGGCGTACTCGAGGGCGGTACCGACATCGTCGCCGGCGAGGCGACGAGCAATGAACGCGCCGGTAAAGGCGTCACCGGTACCGATCGGGTCGACGGTTTCGGTCTCGTAGGCGTCGTGGTCGTGGACGACGCTATCGTTCCAGGCCAGTGCCCCCTGGTCGCCGCGGGTGACGACGACGGTCTGGAAATCGAACTGGGAGCCGAGTTTGTGTGCCAGTTGTCGTGGATCGCCCTCGTACCCGAGCACGGTGTGTGCGTCCCGTGCCGCGATGACGAGGATATCGATGCCTGGGAAGAGCTTCGTAAGCGTGTTCCGAGCTTCCTCCGGTTCCCACAGTTTTGCCCGGTAGTTGAAGTCGAACGCCGTCGTCGTCCCACTCTTCTGGGCGGCGTTCAACAGTTGGGCGGTCGTCTCACGGAGCGTTGTCGAAAGCGCCGGGGTAATGCCGGAGGTGAAAAACACCCGTGCGTTCTGGATCAATTCGATGTCGAACTCCTGTGGTTCGGCCGTGGTGACTGCGGCGTTCGAGCGATCGTACACCACATTGGTTCCTCGGGGTTTGCCGCCATGCTCGAGGTAATACGTCCCCTGTCGACCCTGTTGACTCCAGACGACGTCCGTGTCGATCCCGTACTGCTCGAGTTCACCGACGACGCGTCGGCCGAGGGGGGAATCCGGGAGTTTCGACGTCCAGGTTGCCGTCACCCCGAGTCGCTGGGCCGCGATCGCGACGTTACTCTCTGCGCCCGCCGCCCGGACCTCGAGTTCAGACGCCGTCTCGAGGCGTTCGTGTCCCGGCGGTGAGAGACGAAGCATCGTTTCCCCGAAGGTGACGACGTCGCTCACGGCTTACCCTCCCACATCCGTCGCTGTGTCCATCCGTGCGTGTGCATAGTTCGCCAAACGAACGGGGGCATGATAAGTGGTATCCTTGGTTGGATCGACACGAAATGTACCGCCCTCTGGCAGCGATACGAGGGAGTATAGTGCTCGGGAGGTATTCTCGGGGACTCAGAATAAGAGTGGGGAACTTATTACAGGCCGGTGTATCAGTAGATACCAATGAGTACGAGTGAGGACTACACGTTCGTCTGTTCGGCGTGTTCACAGTCCATTGCGGTCAACGACGCCATGCGTCAGGCGCTCGTCGAGAACGGTTGTGCTGTTTGTGGTTCGTCCGTAGAGCCCGAGGATTTCGAACCGGCCGAGGCCTGAACGACACCGGTATTCTCCAGGAGTATATAAACCACCCACGATATCAGTGGTCAATCCTGGTTGTCCACTCACTCGTACGATGGTGTATGAGCCACTCGCTGCAGGGGACGCCGAACGCGTACAATTCACCAACCAACGACATCGTGCTGACCGGCGACGACGAAGTGCAGCCCGTCCTCGACGCGCTCAACGACGATGACTGCCGTCGTATCCTCGAGACAGTCACCAACGCTGATTCGTTCCTCTCGGCATCGGAGATTTCCGACCAGTGTGGCGTCCCGCTCTCGACGACCTACCGAAAGATCGACCTCCTCACCGAGGCTGCCCTCCTCGAAGAACACCTCCGCATCTGTCGGTC
>PUKM01000214.1 GCA_003552325.1 Natrialbaceae archaeon
CGTGTCGACGAGCCACCCTATGAGATCGAACCCCAATCACCGCCTGCTGATGAAGCGGACGACTGGGACGAACACTACCTGGGTCGTGATATGGCGGATGACCCCTCCCTCGAGTTCGAGCCACTGGATGGAGTTCGACCGCGAGAGACGCTTACCTGGGATCGAAATGGCACGGATCAGCAGTTTCGGGTCCAGGCGCTGGAGACAGCATCCGAGGTCGAGACGGTGTTCGATTTCGAGGCTGCCGAGACGGACACCAAAGCGAGACTCGAGGACGTGGACTTCGAGCGTCAGTGCGTGCTGGTCGTCGAATCCGGGTTTGGCTCCGGCTCAGTGCGTCACGAGTGGCAACGGGTCGAACCAGCGGATGGCGTCCTCGAGGTTCATGGCTACTACGCCACACCGTTCGAACAGACAGACGACATCACAGCACGACACTCGGTGCTCGTTTCGGATCGACCACCAGAGACGGGGTTCGAGTACACCCGCGTCTTCCTCACCGTGGATCCGGATACCCGCGTTCGATTCAATTCGACAGAGGGAACGGTTCCTGTCGACCTCGAGTAACGAACGCGTCCACTCTGCCGGGAGGGCCGCGTTTTAGGGGTGGGTCCGCCAACGGGTGGACATGGAGTACGACCTCGATCGATTCACGTCACGTCGCTCGGCTGTTCACGCCCAGGGTGGGATGGTCGCGACGAGCCAACCGCTCGCCGCACAGGCTGGCCTCTCGATGCTCAGAGAGGGGGGCAACGCCTTCGATGCAGCGGTCGCTACGGCCGCCGCACTCAACGTCGTCGAACCTACCTCGACCGGTCTCGGGGGTGACGTCTTTGCGCTCTATCGCACCGCCGACGGCGAGGTCGGCGCGATGCGCGCGTGCGGTGGTGCCCCGGCCGAGGCAACCATCGAGAACGTCACGCGGTCGGTTCGCGAACACGAGAACGCCGCCGATTGGTATCCAGAAGCGCGTGGCTACGCCGTCGACGAAGCGAACACCGACGCTGAGGTCGAAATGCCGTTTTTGGGCCCCCACGCCGTCACCGTTCCAGGGACCGCTCGAGGGTGGGAGACGACCGTTGACGAACTCGGACGACTCTCGCTCGCGGATGTCCTCGAGCCCGCGATCACCTACGCCACCGAGGGCTACCCGGTCTCTGAAGTCATCTCGTACTACTGGCAGGGAGCCACGCGACTGTTCACCGACGAGCACGCCCGTGAGGCCTACCTGTTCGATGGCGAGGCCCCCGACCCGGGTGACGTGGTGACTCTCGAGCGCCTGGGCGAGTCGATGCAGTTGATCGCCGACGAAGGCGCTGACGTCGTCTACGAGGGCGAGATCGGAGAGGCAATCGCCAGCGAGGTCCAGGACCAGGGTGGGTTCATGACGCTCGAGGATCTCGCCGCCTTCGAACCCGAGTTCCTCGAGCCCGTGAGCACGACCTACAACGGAACGGAAGTGTTCGAACTCCCACCGAACAATCAGGGACTGATCGCGCTCGAGGCGCTCAATATAGCCGAGGAAATCGGGGCAGGCGACCACGATTACGAGTCACCCGAACGCGTCCACGCCTTCGCCGAAGCGATGAAACTGGCGTTCGTCGACGGTCACCACTACATCACCGACCCCGAGTACGAAGAAGTCCCACCGCTGGCCTCGAAGGAATACGCTCGAGAACGGGCGCAAGCGATCGGCGACAGTCCGATTCAGGACCCCGAAGTCGGTGTGCCGACGAACGCCGCAGAGGATGCCGACACGGTGTTGTTGACCGTCGGCGACGCCGAGGGGAACCTCGTTTCCTACATCAACTCCCGATTCGCCGGCTTTGGCAGCGGCATCGTTGCAGGGGATACCGGTATTGCACTGCAAAATCGGGGTGCATCGTTCTCACTCGATTCCGAGGACCCGAACAGCCTCGAGCCTGGCAAACGACCGTTCCACACGTTGGTGCCGGCCATCGCGAAGTTCGACGAAGACGACTGGGCAGCGTTCGGCGTCATGGGGGGCTACATGCAACCACAGGGGCACCTCCAGGTCATCTCGAATCTCGTCGATTACGGCATGGGTGAGCAAGAGGCGCTCGACGCCCCACGCTGGCGATACCGCGAAGAGGGCGCAATCGGCGTTGAAGAGCGGCTCCCGAACCAGATTGGGCTGGTCAGAAAGGGACACGACGTTCGCATCCTCCCACCGTCGCTATTCGGTGGGGCCCAACTTGTCCGCCGACGGGGTGACGTCCTGATCGGGGCGACTGAACCCCGGAAGGATGGACAGGCGCTCGGGTTCTAAGGAACTCTCGTATTGAGCGTCGTGGTGACCCGGTTGGGCAGGTCGATCTGCACGCAGTGGTGACATAGATGAAAGCCGACCTTTCTGTTAGAATCGACGAGGCAGAGGCGACGATCACGGTCGGTGGCCTACCCACTACGTGGGGTGACGAACAACGACTCAGACAGGGATTCCAGAATCTGCTCCATAACGCCATCAAGTATGTCGAAGAGGACACCTCACGTATTCATATTGCTGGGCCCACACTGGTTCGATGTGAACCAGAACCCTGTGTGACAATGGAATCGGCATCCATCCCGCTGATACAGACCGTGTGTTTAATATCTTTCAGCGATTGCATAGTCCCAAAGAGTATGAAGGGGCAGGGATCGGACTGGCACTGTGTCGGCGAATCATCGAACGTCACGGTGGTCGCATCTGGATAGACAGCGAACGGGCATCAGGTACAGCCGTCCGATTCACCCTCTCGCTGGAGGAAATCGACCACGTTGGGCGCCGGCCCGGTCACCATTCCACACACATCCGATAACTAATGACAACAACCGATATATTACTGGTAGAAGATAATCCAGGTGATGTTCGTCTAACGATGGAAGCCTTCGATGAGACCCCGGTGGAATCCCGAGTGCATGTTGTCACCCGGGGTGACGACGCATTATCGTTCCTCTATAATCGCGACGGGTACGAGGACAGCCCACGCCCGGACGTCATATTACTCGACCTCAATTTACCACGCACCTCTGGAATGACAGTCCTCGAAACACTCAAGACCGATCCCTCATTGCAATCGATTCCGACGATTATCCTCACGAGTTCGACCGCCGAAGAAGATATCACTCAAGCCTATCACAACCATGCAAATGCGTATCTCACGAAGCCAGTGAACCCCGATCAATATATTGACGCTCTTCACTCGTTCGAACAGTTCTGGGCCGAAACCGCGCAATTACCAACCGAGGAGCGTTCATGAGTGTAGCACAAACATCCTCACTCACCGTGTTGTTGATCGAGGACAACCCTGGTGACGCCCGTCTGATCGAGGAGATGGTGGCAGAGAGCGATGAACTGAACGAACGCCTCACTCCTGAGGCCGATCCCAACGATCCACCAACGGTACACCATGAAATCAGACTCGAGGATGGCCTGTCCTATCTCGAGCCTGCTGAGAGTGACCAGTCACAGCCAGCTGAATCAGTTCCCTCAGACGAGCCGACCGCGACAGCCGATCCAAACGGTGGCCTCGATGTCGTCCTCCTCGATCTCAACCTTCCTGATAGTACAGGGTTAGAGACGCTGACAGCGGTCCTCGATCGTGAGCCGAACGTTCCTGTCATCGTCCTCACTGGGCTACAGGACAACGAGACAGGAATCGAGGCCATCTCACGGGGTGCCCAAGAGTACCTGGTCAAAGATGACGTCACGCCACCGCTACTCGTAAGAACGATCGCTCATGCGATGGAACGACACGATCAAGAACTCGAGCGCGAACAGAGGCAGGCCGAACTCGAGGCACTCAACCGACTCAATCAGATCGGCCAGGACATTACTGGTGATGTCATCACCACGACCAGCCGTGAAGCACTTGAGCAGGCCGTCTGTGATCGGTTAACTGCCGAAGACGCCTACCGGTTCGTCTGGATCGGTGACCTCAACCCCGGCGGGACCGAGATCGTTCCTCGTGCAATGGCAGGCGCTGATGATGGCTATCTCGAGGAGGTGACGATCACGGTCGACGATACCGACACTGGACTGGGGCCGTCCGGCAGGGCGTTTCAGACCGGTGAAATACAGGTGATCCGTGACGTTTCAGAGCATCAGGCCTTCGAACCCTGGCGCGAGCCCGCCCTAGACCGGTCGTTTCATGCCTCAGCATCAATTCCGCTGATCCACGAAACGTTCCGCTACGGCCTTTTAAACGTCTATGCATCACGGCCGAACGCCTTCACCAGCTACGAACAACAATTTCTACAGCGGTTGAGTGAGGTTATCGCGCACGCGATCACCGCCCTCGAGCGAAAAGACGCCTTACACAGTGACGCCCTGCTCGAACTCGAGTTCGAAGTCGAGGGACTCTTCACCCCGTTACAGTCCGCCATCGAGGATGTTACTGGAACCCTCGAACTCCGCCAATTTATTCGATCGAGTGACGATGTCCTCACATACGGCTCGGCAACGGGCATCACTCAGGATGAACTCGAGGACGCGGTAGGGAACACCGAGGGGCTCTCTGCGTTCCGGGTGTTGACCCCCGGACAGACCGAATATGAGTTCGAACTGGTGTTGTCCGAGGAGGATTCTCTCTTCGAGACCCTCGCCACTCACGGTGGTCGCGTCACCACGTTTCGATTCGATGGGGACTCCTGTAGACTAATCATCGAAGTGTCGAGACAGACAGATAGTGCTCGACTCATCGAATCCATCGAGTCGGTCTATCCCACTGCAAACTACGTTGCCCAGCGGACAGCCGAACGATCGTCGCCAACGATTCCAGATCGGGGTGTCGTCGAGTCAAAACTGACCGGGCGGCAACTCGATTCGCTCGAGACCGCTTACCGGGCTGGGTTTTTCGACTGGCCACGGACGAGTACGGGAGAAGAAGTAGCCGAACGACTCGATATCTCTCCAGCCACGTTCACGCAACATCTTCGGGAAGCAGAACGGAAGTTCTTCGAGGCCGTCTTCTCTGACATCGATGAGCGTGCGGGCCATGAACACACTGATCAGTCGTGAATCGAACGGCTTACCCTACGTGCCTCAGTACTCGAGGGTATGCCAGTGGGCCGGGATGACGACGCCGATGGGGGGTCCATCGCGATCACCGCGCGTGAAGTGGAGAAACGGTATGGCGAGACGACGGCACTCGATGGCGTCTCCCTGTCAGTCCCTCGTGGATCGGTGTTCGCCCTGATCGGCCCAAACGGCGCGGGGAAAACCACCCTCGTCCGGGCACTGACCGGGACCACCGTTCCTGACGACGGTGAAGCCACGATACTTGGAGACTCGCCGACGATGGTTGACCGGAACCGGATCTCGGTGCTCCCACAGGATTTTTCGCCACCAGCGAGACTTTCGGCCAGTGAGTTACTCGAGTATTACGCCGGCCTGTACACTGACTCACGGTCTCCATCGAACGTACTCGAAGACGTCGGCCTCGCCGACGTCGGGGCAACCTGGTACGAGGACCTTTCCGGTGGGCAACAGCGTCGGGTCTGTGTGGGTGCTGCCCTGGTCAACGACCCAGAGGTGCTCTTTCTCGACGAGCCGACGACCGGTATCGATCCGGCGGGACGCCGAACGGTGTGGCAACTTCTCGAGGCGTTGACGGCCTCCGGGACGACCATCGTGTTAACGACACACGATATGGCTGAGGCGGAGCGACTGGCCGACCGTGTCGGCTTGCTCGCGAACGGGAACCTCGTTGCTACCGGTACCCCAACTGAACTGATCGCAGCCCATGGCGGCCCGGACCGGTTAGCGATTCAATTCACCGGTGAACGACCCCCGGATGCGGCAATCCAGGCACTCGAGACGGCCGGTTACGACGTCCAGATGCCACCACATACAGCCAGTATCGAGATTCGGGACACCGCGCCACATGCATTAGGGAAGGTGCTGGAGACACTCGAGGAGGCAACCGTCGAGTTCACGGGATTTCAGTGGCGCCAACCCGCCCTCGAAGACGTCTATCTACGCCTTGCACGTGATGTCGAAGCGGCAGGCCGTGGGGAACGTGCACGCTCACTCGAATACATGACGGCACCCGGACCGGCACGGGATGGGGGAGCGCCGCCACATGACAGGGATGGGGGTGGAAACCGATGACGCGTTTTCACCGAATCCGAGCAGAAGTGAGCGCCGATTGGCGTTCGTTCGCCCGGCGACGAACGGCGGTTTTCTTTACGTTCTTCTTTCCCGTCATCCTCATCGTCATCTTCGGTGCCCTGGTCCGCACTGATCCAACCGGCGAGGGACTCTTTACCGAGCCTGCAGCCTACTACGTTCCCGGATACCTCGCCGTTGTCGTCCTCTTTACGCCGTTTTCTCGACTCGGCAGCGAAGTCGCCCGTCACCGTGAGGACAATCGATTCGAAAAGCTCGCCACGACGCCACTCTCTCGAGCGGAGTGGCTGTTTGCCCAGACCCTGGTGAACGCACTCATCATTGGGCTGGCGAGCCTGTTGATTCTCGGGCTGGTCGTGATCCTCACGGGTGCAGCAATCGTCTACTCGCCAGTACTCGTGGCCTACGTGTTCGTCGGCGTCATCTGCTTCTGTGGTATTGGCTCGATGCTCGGCAGTTACACTGACTCCCAGGATGGGGCCATCGCCGCGAGCAACGCCATCGGATTGCCGCTGCTCTTTCTCTCGGAGACGTTCATCGCACTCGAGCAGTTGCCCGGCTGGTTCGAGCCGCTAGTGAATCTCTCGCCACTGACCTATTTCGCCCGCGGTGTTCGAGCCGCCTCGTATCCCGAGTCGAGCACCGGCGTCGCTGTCGTCGCTGGCTTCGACCCCGTGTTGTCGAACCTTGGCGTCCTGGCCCTCCTTGCCGTCGTCACCTTCGTGCTTGGCGCCCGTTCGATCCCGAGAACGGACTGATCACCGCGCTGTGGTATCGGTGTTGGCCATACGGTGACCAAAGTCCCAGCCATAGACGACTGCTGGTTCGATGACGATTTCGACCTCGTCTCGCTCCGGATCCAGGAGTCGCTGTGCGAGTGATGAATCCGTCCCCCCAAGGTACCGCTCGAGCAACCGCTCGAGGCGCTCTTTCTGGGGATCAGGATGGACCGTTGCCGTGCCCGAGCCCCGGACGCCGCTGTATGGTGGGTCGTTAGTCGAAACTTCGAACGCAACGTGCTCGTCGTGCTCGAGATACCTGACGACGTCGGCATCGGCGGCCGTTGCACACCGGATCGTCGCGTCATCGACCCACTCAAACCACAGCGACAGCATCCACAACGAGTCAGTCGGGGTGTGACAGGAGAGTCGTACCGGGACGACGGTCTCCTCGAGGTATCGTCGTATCGATTGCCGTGAAAGAGAGCCACGAATCTGCATACGTCTCACTCGAGCGTCGGGATAAAAAACCCGTGCCCTCACCACCGAAACACCCCTGCTGTGACCTTGTTTCGGTCCAGGGGTGCCGAACGGGTGGATCGATGAGCGCTCACGCTGCCAGGTCGTGGCCATCTCGGTCTCGGTCTCGGTCGAGTGAGCCTGTTGGCCACCGCCAGGCATCAGCGCGAACGACGCCGAGAAGCTTCCGCCTTCGGGCTTCGGTCTCGCGGACTGCTCGCTCGTAAGACCCATCATCTTTCGTCGGAACCCCAGCCGTTCGAACCGTTTCGAGCGACGGATGCGGTGGGGTCTCTGCGGCCGGGTCGATGAACGCCGTTTCGAGTGTGTCGAGATAGCTGTCGGTGCTCGAGCGCGCTCGGGTGAGAAGGACCGGATCCGGTTGGTCAGCCGGATCAACGGCATGCTCGAGCACGAGGAGAGCGTCGTCGAGGACTGGGACGGCCATCGCCGCGGCGCGTTCTGCCTGTTCGCTGTGGTAGTAGTGCAAAATAGGGTAGGCTTTGTGTTTCGCTGCCAACTCGCTCAGTTGGGTTGCCACGGACTCGAGTGGTAGCTCGAGGCCGTCGAAGGTTTCGCCGTTCCACCCAGCTTCGATAAACGCTTCCGGGCTCGTTCCAAGGCCCATGATGTCACTTGCGAAGGATCGCTTTTGTGTCACTGCTCCCAGGACGGTCAGAACATAGGAAATGCCGAGGGTGACGAACGCCATGCCAGTTGCAGTCGTGAACGAACTGGCGATCTCCCAGGTGCCGCTCGTTGGCATATAGTCGCCGTTGCCGTTCGTGAACATGGTGTAGGCGACGTAGTAGAGATGCCCCGTCCAGTCGGCAGGTTCGCCGGTGTGGGTGCTGATGAGCGAGGTCTGGTCAGCTGCAAAGAGGAAGGTCCACCCGAGCCAGAGTAACGCGATCCACTGGACCAAGGTCAGCGTGAGGATCAACGGTCCTGCTGCACTCAACAGTCGATCATCCTGGCTGGATAGACGTCGGAGGCCACGCCAGACGCCCGTCGTGAGCCGACTCGAGAGTGGGCCGGAGCCACCGTCAACCCAAAGCGTCGTCCAGAGGATGTCCAGGATGACGATACCAAGTACTACGAGGCCGACAGGTGCAAATACCCAGTGCATAGACTGGCCATCAACGGCGGCGTACGTCAACACCCTGTGTGCGGATGCCGTGTTCCTGAGGGAGTCGACGGTATCAGACGAAAACGAGCATCGCGAACTCGTACTCGTAGATGTGATCGAGCATGAGGTACGTGACGACACCGAGGACGAGACTAAGGAGCCAGGTTCCCGCGGCGATTCGCCCCACTCGAGCGTGTGCCGTCTCTCGAAGTTCTGCAGGGGTGTGTGTCAGGCCGAGTAAGATGGCAAACAGCACGAGGGGAACGGCCAGAATCGAGAGCAGGATGTGGATTCCCAACATAGCCTGATAGGCGATGGTAACCAGCTCGGGTCCCTGGAAGACTTTCGTCCCTTCCCCACCGCCCACGCGCGTGAGGTAGAACACGAGAAACAGCAAAATGAGGGCGAACGAAGCCGTCATAGCCTTGCGGTGTTTGTCTACCTCTCCCGCACGAATCCAGTACCAACCGGCGACGAGACAGATCGTCGTCGCCAGATTGATGAGCGCGATCGTGTGCGAAAAGACGTTCACCTGACTTTGGCTCAGTTCGGGATAGATCGGCAGATCGAGCACGAACGTCCCGATCACCAGCGCGTAGCCGATGATCGAGAGGATGACCGTCGTCTCGAGCGTGTTGTGCTTGACCCGGCGTTTCACCGTGGCGGTGGACATTACTGGATCGTTCGGACGGCGCGAGTATTTGTCTTCCTCTTCCGGCCTCCTGTGTGGGACAACCTTGCGCTGAACACCAGCCTTTTGTCCTCGGGTGACTCACGGATCGTGTATGGTCGCACAGACGATGGATCGAGTTCCGCGTGACGCGTGATTTTTCCCGCGGTGAGTCTCGATGTTGAGCCGTACAGCAACTGCTGTCGAACGAGCCGGATTGCACGCAATTGCCCTCAAACCGGCGGAGTGTGACGTGTCAGTTGCCTTTGATTTGCCAGCCGACACCGTTGCAATCGATTACGAAGGACGTGAGCATCTGCCGAGTATGGACGCGCTACGGGCGCTGGCCGAGGAGAAGACGGTCAAACTCACGACACCCGTTCGCGCCGACGGATTCGACCCCCTGGGCGACGATGCCCTGCTCGAGGCCGTTCCAGAAACGGTCGACCGCGTGCTGGTCGCGGGCCATCCGGCGTACCTGACCGAGGAAGAGCAAACGCGCGCCGTCGCGCCCCGGCTTGGGGCTGCCCTCGAGTCAGCTCCCGACGCCTGGGTTGGCACCGAAAGCGTCGAGCGAATCGCGATGGCGACCGGCGCGACACAGTACGACTTGCTCTCGAGACACACCGCCCGTGAGCTTTCGGCCGTCCGCGCGGCCGGGTTCGACGGCGAGATCGCTGTCTACGCCCCGACAGTGCTCACCGATGACCCGGATGCCGTCCTCGACGCCGTTGGGTCGTACGTCGCCCGTAGACGACCAGTGGCACGGGCGCTCCCAGACGGGGCGTCGACTGACTCGAGCGCGACCGGACGTGCCCGAGAGGTCCTCCTCGCCGCAGCTACCGATTACGCTCTCGTCGGCACCGAGCGCGAGGTGAAAACGCAAATCGAGACACTCGAGGAGGCTGGCGCAACGACCGTCGTCGGCTATCCCGCTCGAGGCGTGTCGAGGTTCCTCGCGTAGACACAGGGCCCTCGAGGGTCCTCCCTTCCTGAAACCACCTACACGTAAGTGGTCCCAACGCACACGGACACGTATGCCACGACTCGCTGACTACGCGACGACGGATGTCGCCGACGCCCTCGAAGAAACCGAGGTTGCCGTGCTTCCGACGGGGAGCACCGAACAACACGGCCCAGCCCTGCCACTCGGGATGGACCACATGGCGGCCCACGCGTTCGCCGATACGGCGACCGACCGGGACGATACGCTCGTCCTGCCGACGATTCCAGTCGGCGTCTCCGTCCACCACCGCCAGTTCGACGGGACGCTCTACGTCACCCCCGAGACGTTCGAACGCTACGTCCGAGAGACGCTCTCGAGTCTCGCCGAACACGGCGTCCGAAAAGCCGTCGTCGTCAACGGCCACGGCGGGAACGCCGGAGCGTTGCGACGGGCCGCTCGAACCCTGCGTGAGGAACAAACGGCGTTCGCCCCGCCCTGGAACTGGTGGGACAGCGTCGGTGAACTCTCGAGTGACTTATTCGACGAGGCTGGAGGCCACGCCGACGCGATGGAATCGAGTGTCCTCTGGCACATCCGCGAGGATCTGATCCATCCCGACCGCCTCGAGGCCGCCGAAGCAGGGGCGAGTGCGGGCTGGGGTGAGACCGTTCACGGAGCCACGCTTGGATTCGATACGATCGACTTCTCAGAGACGGGTGCGGTCGGCAAGCCGACACAGGCCGACCCCGAAAAGGGCGCGACACTGTTCGAGGCCGCCAGCGACGAACTCGACGCGCTCATCGACTGGCTTGCCGACCGTTCGCTCGAGGAGTGTTGGCCGGCGGCCCACGTATGACGATGCCGTCGGACGCTCCTGGCACGGCGGACCTCGAGGCCGCCGTCGGTGCTGATGCGTTCGTCGATCGCGGCGACGGTCGTTCGGTCGCCGTCATCGGCGCAGGCGCGGTTGGCGCGACCGCAGCGTACGACCTGGCTCGAGAAGGCGCTGACGTCACGCTATACGAGAAGGGCCAGATCGCCAGTGGCTCGAGTGGCCGCGCCGCTGGGGTCTGTTACAACGCCTTTACTGACCGGTTGGACGCCGACATCGGGACCGAAGCGATCGAGCGCTTCCGCCAGCTCTCCGGCGACGATACCTTCCCGTTCGTCGAGTGTCCGTACGTCTGGCTCGCCCGGACGGGTGACGACGAGCGTGCCTCGGTCATCGAGGAGGGGATCGAACGGATGCAAGCACACGGCGTCATCGCCCTCGAGGTCGGTCCCGATGCACTCGAGGAGCGGTTCCCACATATGCGAACCGACGACGTGGCCGTTGCAGGCATCGCCGGAGCCGCGGGCTACACCGATCCCGGTCGGTACACGGCCTGCCTCGCCGCGGCCGCGAGTGGTGCAGGGGCGACCATCGAGACGCACACCGCGGTCGAACTTCGGGGGGACCCACCTCGAGTGATCGTGGAGGGGACGGACGTAGAGTACGATGCCGTGCTCGTCACTGCAGGAGCCCACTCGGGGCGCATGCTCGAGGCGGCCGGCTACCCCATAGCGATGAAACCCTATCGCGTGCAGGCGATCACTGCGACGGGTTCACTTCCCGAACCGATGTGCTATGACGCCACAGACGGATTCTACATCCGGCCCCACGACGACGGGTTCCTCGCCGGCAACGGCACGGAAACGGTCGAAATCGATCCCGACGAGTACCAGCGAACGGCAACCGAGGGGTTCGATACGGCCCTCATCTCGCGGCTGAGCGACCGCTTCCCCGAGTTGCGCCCTGCGGACCTCGAGGTCACACGAGCCTGGGCCGGGGTCTGTACGGCCACCCCCGACATGGACCCTCTCGTTGGCGAACTCGCTGACGGGCTATACGTCGCTACTGGCTTCCAGGGCCATGGGTTCATGCGCGCACCTGCCATCGGTCGCCGAATCGCCGATCAGATACTCGGCGGCGATGGAATCGATCGGTTCGATCCGACGCGGTTCGCTGGCGACGAGGCGTTCGAGATTCGAGAAGGGATGGCACTCGAGAGCGAGGGGGACTAGTCTTCTGCTGAAAGGTGTCCGCCGTCACTATCGACATCAACGTCGACGTCCGTCGTTTCGGGCGTCGACGACGCCTTGGGTTCTTCGACTGAATCCCCTGGGTCCCCTTCCTCGCTCTCCCCCTTTGGAATCGTTACCTCGAGCGTGCCCGAATCGGTAAGCGTCGCTTTTCCCGAATCCGGATTGACGAGTGCGTCGTCCGGTAACGTCGTCTCCCCATCGAGAGCCATCCCTCGGCCTGGAAACCGCATGTCGAATCCATCGTGATACGCCCGAAAGCGATCGATTCGAATCCGGACGTCACCTTCGAGGTATCGGACCTGGACGTCGGCTGGTTCGGCTCCCGGGGCGTCGAAAATGACGAGATACGAGTCCTCGTTCTCGAGGACGTCGACGGGAAGTGAACGATGCTCCTGGACGTGGCTTCGGGCGCGCCCTACCTGACGGTAAAGAGCACCCCCGACGGTTTCGCGAAATGATCTGAGACTCACGTTATATCACCTTAGGGCACGGGTCAGGGCGACCGGCACGACGGTGTCTGTCTCACTAGAACACGCCCTCATTGTTATTCTTTTTGGGTGGACTAAATAAACGTCAGACGTGCTCTCGCCGGCCATCTTTTACCAACTGATTCAAACCTCGATAACTTCGAGGCAATCGACGCCGCCACAGACGGGGCAAGCGAGGTCCGAGACGTCGTGGTCGTCGGGAACGTCGTAGGTGTAGTGGTTTTCGAACATATCGACGTAACACGACTCGTCGGTGCATTTGATCTCCTCAGTTGGTGGCATACGCAGGGATATGCTGAGCAGCGTTAATAATCTCGGGAAACCGGCACCGACGGAAACCCAATCCGGACAGTCACGGTTTTACCGCTCCAGGCGTTACCCCGAGCCATGACTTCCCCCGAAACGCTGTCGGTGACGATCGTCGACGGCTACGTGGACGAACCTGCCCACTTCGGGGTCCCTCCGTACGTATCGACGTATCCGCGCTACACTGCCGGTGCGCTCGTCGACGCTGGCGTCCCTCGCGAGTCGATTACCTATCACACGATCGATGGACTCCGGGACGAACCGAATCGGTGGCAAGACGTCGACGAGGCCGATCTGCTCATCTATCTCGGTGGGATGACCGTCCCGGGAAAATACGTCGGCGGAACCCCTGCGGAACCGGACGAGGTTCGGAAGCTCGCCTGGACGGCCTCCGGGACGACGCTCATGGGTGGGCCGATCAAATTCGGCGTCGGCGAAGCGAACGAAGGGGCAATAGAAACCGAACGCCAGGACCTCGATTTCGATTTCGTCGCCAAAGGCGACGTCGAAGCCGCCGTGTACGACCTCGTCGAAAGCGGCCTCGAGGGGTTCAACAACCGGATGCGAGACATCGAAGAGGTGAGCCGCTGGGCCCGGGAAGGCGCGTTCGTCGTCGAACACCATCCGAACCACCCCGACTATCTCATCTGTGAACTCGAGACATCCCGTGGGTGTGCCTACCGCTGTTCGTTCTGTACCGAACCGCTCTATGGCAACCCGTCGTTTCGACCGCCCTCGGCCGTCGTCGACGAAGTCGACGCCCTGGCGGATCACGGCGTGAAGCATTTTCGACTCGGCCGACAGGCTGATATCCTGGCCTACGGCGGCGACGGCGAGGCACCGAACCCCGAGGCACTCCGAGAACTTTACGGCGGAATCCGGTCTGTCGCCCCGGACCTCGAGACCCTCCACCTCGACAATATGAACCCCATTACCATCGCGAAGTGGCCCGAGGCCAGTCGCGAAGGGATCCGGGTCATCGCCGAGCACAACACACCCGGCGACACCGCCGCCTTCGGCCTCGAGTCCGCAGACCCGGTCGTCCAGGAGGCGAACAATCTCAACGTGAGCGCCGAAGAGTGCCTCGAGGCCGTCCGGATCGTCAACGAGGAAGGTGGGTGGCGACCGGGCGAGGACCCGGGGTCCGGCCCCTCGAGCAACCCGGCGGTTGGTGCAGAGAGCCAGCCAGGCCTCCCGAAACTCCTGCCGGGCATCAACCTCTTACACGGGCTGATGGACGAACGCGAGGAGACCTACGACCACAATCAGCGCTTCCTCGAACGCGTCTACGAGGAGGGTCTGATGCTCCGGCGGGTGAATATCAGACAGGTGATGGCCTTTTCGGGAACCGAGATGTCGGAGACGGGGGCGACGATCGCGAAGGCCCACAAAAAGCGGTTCAAACGATACAAAAAACGGGTCCGGGAGACGATCGATAACCCCATGCTCGAGCGAGTGGCCCCGCCCGGCACCGTGTTGCCAAACGTTCACCTCGAGTACCATCAGGACGGTCGGACGTTCGGTCGCCAGCTCGGGACCTATCCACTCCTCGTGGGAATCCCCGGTGAACGGCCACTTGGAGAGACCCTCGACGTCGCCGTCGTCGACCACGGCTATCGGTCGGTCACCGGGGTTCCGTATCCGCTCAATCTGAATACGGCATCGATGGAGGAGCTGACGGCGCTGCCCGGTGTCGGGAGTGCCACGGCGGGCGACCTCGTCGTCAACCGTCCACACCAGACGGTGCCATCCCTCGAGACGGGCGGAGAAGTGCTGACTGCTGTCGCCAGTGTCGACGTCGATGGGACTCCGGCTGAGGGAGCGATTCTCGAGTCGCCACTCGAGCGAAAACAGTGATTTACTGCCTATTCAGCGGGTATCTTTCATCGATCGGTCGGTAGTTCTATTACGTATCGGATGCAGACTGAAACCTGAGGGTCTACCTGTGGAAATATCTGAAAAATTGCTGTGTCTGTTCAGCACGGAAATTTCGGAAGAAGACGATCGGTACGTCATCGAAATTCCGCGACAGGAAATCGAAACGGGCGACGTCGATGCTGGGGAGGTCTATCGAGTTGCACTCATCTCCCGTGAGCGGACGACGTCGAATGAATCGACTGACGCTGGGGGGCAAACGGAGTCACCATCACCGTCACCATCTCGGTCACCAACGCCGTCGACGGAACCGCAACCGCCGGTTGATGTTGGCGAGACGCGGTACGTCGAAATCGAAGATATCGGCAAGCAAGGTGACGGAATCGCTCGAGTCGAGCGTGGATACGTGATTATCGTTCCCGGAGCAGAAGTCGGTGAACGCGTCAAAGTCGAAGTCTCCGAAGTGAAATCGAACTTTGCGGTCGGCGAGATCATCGAAGAGACCTTCTGAGGGCCACCACGGTCACTAGTCGGCCCCAGTCAGTAGTGACCCATCACGCCGAGTCGCCGCGCTCGTCGCACGAACACCGTGAAGACGGCGTAGCCACCGAGGAAGTACGCTAACGCATTGACCAGGAGTGCGCCGAGAACGATGGGGTCGAAGTCCCAAAGGGCAAGACTGTCGATCATCGCGTCAGCCAGGAGTTCACTGCCGAGACTGAACGGGACGACGTACAAAATGGCCGAGTCGATCGCTCCCGGTGCCGCAATGAGCCCGATAAAAGCGAACTGCAGGAGTTGCTGGACGTTCTCGATGCGCTTGTACAGCAGTGAGAGGCCAGCGAAGACGAACCCAAGACCGACTGCGGGAAAAATGGTGACGACGAGCAGAGGGATGATCGTCACTGGATCGACAGTCAGCGTCCGGTCGGTCGTCACGAGCATCACGGCGAGCAACGCCATTGCGATCGCGGTGCTGAACGCCACGTTGAACGCGGTCTTGGCCAGCAACACCCGGCCGATGCCAAAGGGCGACATGAACAATTGCTCGAGGGTGCCCCACTGGGCTTCTCGCATGACGTTTCCGGCCACGTCGTAGTAGGCAGCAGTGACCGCGAGAAAGAGGAAGAAGCCGACGACGAGGCCGTCGAGCGTGCCGTCGAAGCTCTCCCCGCCAGCGGCCTGGCCGCCGAAGAAGATGACGGCGAAAAAGAGGTAGAACCCAACGAGGCGCATCAGGGTGTTGATCCAGTACCGGCGCAGGATCAACAGCTCTTTTTCCACCACTGCGGCAATCAGCCCAGTGCGACCGGCACGACTCATAGCTCACCCTCCCCGAGGGCATCCTCGAGCGGGCGTTCGGCTGCGTCTGTTGTGGGGTCCGTTCGTCGTGACTCCGCAGCGCTGGCCTGCCCCCCGGTGAGGTCCAAAAAGACGCGCTCGAGGTTCTGTGCCGCGGGCTCGATCGAGAGCACGCGACACGAGTGCATGCGCAACGTCTCTACGAGGTCGTAGAACTCCGCACTCTGGACGTTCGGTATCGTCACCAGCACCTTCCCGTCGCGTTCGTCCCAGGCCGTCGCCCCAAATTTACGCTCGAGCGCGGTTCTCCCCTCAGCAGAGACACCCGACGCGAGCGTCAGACGATAGGACTGGGCACGGAACACGTCGAGGAGGTCCTCGAGGGGGTTGTCGGCGACCATACGTCCTTCGTTCATGATGATGACCCGATCGCAGACGGCCTCGATGACGTCCATATCGTGACTGGAGAGGACGATGGTTCGGGATTCCGTTTCGACGAGCGAGCGCAGTTGGCGGCGTAACTCGAGTGAGCTTTCGACGTCGAGTCCAAGTGTCGGTTCGTCCAGGAAGGCAAGCGGTGTCTCCCGGATGAGGGTACAGGCCAGGGAGGCCTTCTGTTTCATCCCTCGAGAGAGGTCGTTGACGGGTTCGTCGGCTTTCTCGACCAGGCCGACCTGCTCGAGTAAGCCCTCGATTCGATCCGGATCGGCGGGCTGGTCCGCCAAGCGGGCGAAAAAGCGCAGGTTCTCACGCACGGTGAGTCGCCAGTAGACGTTCCGTGCACCCTCGAGCATCGCACTAACCCGGTCGTAACCCGCCTTTGGATTCGAAATAGGGTCGATATCGTCGATTTGTACTGTCCCGTCGTCGGGTTCGATGAGGCCGAGGAGGAGTTTGATCGTCGTGGTCTTCCCGGCACCGTTAGGCCCGAGAAGGCCGACGACGGTGCCTCGTTCGATCTCGAAGTCGATGCCGTCGACGGCGACCACGGCGTCGTCGCCGCTCCCGTACGTCTTGCGTAACCCCGACGCCTGGAGAATCGACGTCTTCCCCGCCGACGAACTCGTCATTTATGTAACTTGATCCGTCTGGCTCGAGTATAAGGATTGTGTCTGGGTCGATCGTCGGTAAAGCGCTCGAGAGAGGCAATGAGAAGATGGTGCATCCGACGTGAAACGCGTACTCCAGATACTATCGGCTTACAGCCAACAGTATGAACGTCCGTAGACGGCGTCCCGATTTAGCTGATTCCACACAGTCAACGTTCACCGAATCAGACCATTTTTCTCGCGGGGGTTGGACGAGGGAGTATGGA
>PUKM01000185.1 GCA_003552325.1 Natrialbaceae archaeon
AAGTGGACTCGCCGGGAGGTGACCCATTCGCGAGATGCGCAAGTGCGCTGCGGCGTTGGCCAACTGATTTCCCTTTCCACAATTCATTAGTAATCATCTCCAAAAGCTTTGTCAAGCCATTTTCGACGGGATTCCATCTTCTCACGGTCAGTCCGCTCATCGTAATGCTTTTCAAGAATATCCGAAGATACGTCGCACCGACCCTCCACGACAACTTGCGGCGCACCTTTCCGTAGATGATGAGTTATCGATCCGCGTCGGATTGTGTGAGGACTCCGCGACGATGGACAGTTTTGAAGATTGTTCCAATTTTGATACTCGCATGTCTCGGGATTCTTATCGTGCGGACACTCACCGACGTAACAGGGCTGTGTGATACGATTAATTATCTGCCGAATAGGTGTTGAGGTTAGCCGACCGTACTTGCTGGTGATCAGCGGCTCCCTGCCATAGTCGTCAGAAACGTCATGACGGTGATGCTGAATATAGTCCTGAATTATCTTGCAGTACTGTTCCGAGACACTGATTGACCGTTCGGCTGCACCTTTGTTCTTCAGTGGTGTATCCTCGTCAGGCCGGTGTTTAATATCGATACAGCCACTATCTGGCTGAAAGTCTTGTAGGTCGATTGACCTCAGCGTACCGAGTCGCATTCCGGTGTGCCATAGCAGCGCGAAAACAACGTGTCGGCGGCTCGCATACTGGAACTTTTTCAGATGGTTTAGAATATCTTCGGCTCGGTCCGTATGCAATTCTTCGTCTTTGGCTTCGTCTCCTGGCTCAAGTTTTGGAATCAAAACTCGTTCTCGGAGCCCGTCTTCAACTGCTTCAATCGTGGCACAGTACTCCAGAAATTTTTGTAGGGTCCGGAGTTCGTTCACGAGTGTAACCCGTACAGTTTCACTTGATCGCCAAGTTCGGTATTCATGGAGTTGACGACCACCGAGAGAGTTCATGTTCTCTAGATTGGTCTCATCTGCCCATTCTTGGAAGCGTTCCAAGCGGTATCGGTGGTTTTGCAGCGTTTTTTCTGCCAACTCCGGTCGTCGATGCTCAAGATACATCGATACAGCCTTGCCAGGATGTATCGGATCAAGGTCGCTCATTTGAGCACCCCTTGGGAGGAATATGGCGAAACAGTCATGACGTGCGTGTCGGATTCGTGATCGAGCCTCATTCCGGATCACCTATCGAACCACAATCAGGATCGTACTGCACCACCATCTTCTGGAGTAGTTCATCGTATGTCTCGCCGCCACGTTTCTTCGACTCGATGATTTTCCGCGTCTTAGCTGAGCACGTAATCGTCGATTTCTCCTTCATATGCTCTCAACACCATTAGTATAATTTCGGCCATTATAATACTATTCATGGAATGTTAAGTATATTTCCGATAACCAAGTCATGAAATAACTAAGCTCAAGAAACAGATCGATATTTGCAGAGATATAATAGGAACGTCTGAGTCAATGTTTTTTAACTCGTGCCATTAAAACAGTATTTATGAAATTCGTTAGGCCTCCTGTCATGGACAAACTGTCTGAGATAGATGGGACAGTCATCATCCCAGTCGAAGACGTTGAGTTCCCTCTGAAAAATGTGAAAACACTAACCAGACAAGTATCAGACAAACAAGCTCACAAAGATGAGATCGAATTACTTCGAGATGAGACTGATGGCAACTACTTAGAAATTGATTTGAAGACGTTGCTAACTCTATGTTGGGAACATCAACAATATAGTGCCGCAAGAGGATTTTCAGTGAGTCATCTTGATGTACTGCGTGCAGTCGAATCTTCACATAATGAGCGTGTTCTCACGTCTGAAATCATGGAATCGCCATGGACTAATGAGTACTCGAAACCGACAATACAGGCAGCACTGCGTACGCTAGTCGACCGTGGTTTAATCAATAAACAAGGGCGAGGCGTCTACAGTTATGTTGGACCAATGGGTTTGCCAAAATCTGATGAAGAATCGTCTAAATAGTCCATCTGCACATGGGCAGTCACTGCCCACGCTAAGCGGTAGCTGCATGGATGAGTGATCTTCAGTAAGAGCCTCTCGAACATAGGATGAAGTCTGTATGAGAACGGCTTTTTTCGGGTGTCCAAAGGCCTCAAATAGAGGACTCTTTTGTTTCTTTTTATCCATCGTTATTGTAGGTACTCAACTCCACTATCGCTTTGATTGGGTCACTCCGGGGGAGGACCTGCTGCCCCAGACTCCCCCTGATAGCATCTGGACGAGTCCTAGTGAAAACACTGGGCTGACGTAGGTCAAAGGTTGATAGATCGTAGGTTAATGGTTGGCTAATCGTTAAATGAACGTTGGACCAATATACCACGTATGAAGACTATCCAAGCGATACACGATCGTGCACTCAATTGGCGGCATGATTTACAATTTGAGGTCCAACGGATGACTGCTGCAGGGGGGTGGAAGCGACATGAACCCTACCACTGGGAGGGCAAACATGGCCCTCCTGAAGACGACGAGGACTTCCTAATTGTTGACCCTGGTCGCTACCGTGAGATCCGTCGAGTCGACGGGCGAATTCACTCGGTTCTCTGGACACATGAAACAGCTGAGAGTCAGGCATATTATGAAGAACAAAAACGGGTTGCCAAACGTGAAAAACAGCTCGAACTGGTACAAGATCTGTCTAAGACCGAGCTGCTAGCGGAAGCTCGCGACCCCGATCAACTTGATGAACTTGAATCAATAGAAATTCTTGATCAATTAGAAATAATGTTGCGTGATCAAGATTGTGGAAGGAAAATAGGCTGATATATTTATTCACCTCTGAAAGATTGCTTCATTGATCAAGAGGGGTAGTCCTGAATGCTGTTATTGAACATGGGATTTCCCTCCGTCTTTGTATCTTAGGTCCAAAGCTGTTCAAACCACTCTTTACTCCGAAGAGAGGAAACGTACTAAATCACATGTCAGATGTTTGGTAGAGAATAGCGAATACTCGCCACGAGCAATATCACCAACTCGTATTATATTATAATCTGATTAAACGAAGACAAACCTGATCTGAATGGTGATACGGGCTTCTTATGTGGAAGACCGTCGGTGACATAATCAGAAATAACTGAATGACTCACTCACCGACTGACACTGATACCTCACACCGAAGGGGGAGTTCGTCTGTATACAGTATCTCTGTGATTTCCTCGGGTTTGAGTGACCCCTGATCTTGTGCAGCCGTCATTAGCTCCATGAGCTTTCCTTTCGGTACGGCTGTTGTATCGCCGCGCATTCGGAGGTAATAGTCCGCTGCTCGATCTAGTGCTTTCGAAGTCGCACTCTCACCGGTCGCTTCTTTTAGGTACTCCCACTTTCGGGCTCTCACGTCGGTCTTTTCGATCCGCATAATTGCACAACTACCTCGGAATGATAGAATTTTGCGGTCACTTAAACAACTATAGTATATATATTACGGCCGATTCCGCTTTGAGTGTCAGCGAGATCGCTATGCGAATGAAGCGATATGGACGAGTTTCGCACAACCACCGACCGAATTACTTGTGCAAAAACGGGAAAGGAGATTTGTCCACGTGCAACCCCTGGCCTACACAACTCATTGTGGAATATAGCAAACAACCCGTCTAATTGATTAACTCGCTAAACTGGGGAGGCAATCAATAAAAATGTCACTTAACAACGGACGGATTATGCTCCAACCCGATTACGGCACTAAAATGGTTCGACTGTGATTTACTGATCTTCATGATTGAGTAGATCGGCCAAATTTATAATGCCATACGAAACTAAAGGAGAAAGTATAGTATGATAACCGAGCCTTTTGTAAGTAACCTTGCACGGTTGATTGTTTCGTTTGCACTGGTGTTCTTATATTATACCGGAGTTTTGATCTTGATGGAACTGAATCTTTATGAGTCCGTTAGGTTTGGGGTTATGATAGGAATTGGATGTGCTGTTGTTGTTTTCTTTTTCTATGATGGAGATTCACCGGGAAGTACTAGATGGAAAAATCGGTCAAACGGCAACTCAAGATCTCAATACTAATTCTCAGAAAAATAATACTATTGTCTGTGGTGTATTCCGAATAGCAAAATTAAAAAATGGATAAGAGCCGTGCCTTTATATGCGAGAAAGAATCTATCACTAATACAGACAATACGGATCAAGTCGAAAGTAAAATA
>PUKM01000228.1 GCA_003552325.1 Natrialbaceae archaeon
GGCCTGATGCGACTCGCGATCCTCGGTGCGGGGGCCGTTGGTGCCGCCGTTGCGGACCTCGCTCCCGAGTACGGCCACGAGGTCGTCGCCCTCGCCGATTCGACGACGGCTGTCGTTAGTGACGACGGCTCGCCAATCGACACGCAGATCCCCCTCGAGCGGAAAGCCGACGGGGAAGATCTCGGTCCGGAGACACCCGACCACGTGTTCGACGCCGACTACGACGTGTTGATCGAGGCGACCCCGACCACGCTCGGCGATGCCCAACCCGGTTTCGGGCACCTCGAGCGGGCACTCACAGCTGATAAGCACGTCGTGCTCGCCAACAAGGGCCCGGTGGCCGAACGGTACGACGAACTTCGGGCACTCGAGCGGGAGAGCGCGGGTTCGGTCCGATTCGAAGCAGCCGTTGGTGGAGCAATCCCCGTCCTCTCGACGGTTGAAGACTGTACCCCGGGAGCTGTCACTGCCGTTCGCGGCGTCTTAAACGGGACGGCGAACTTCATCCTGACGCGCATGGCCGCCGAAGGGCTCGGATACGAGCACGTCTTGGCCGAAGCCCAGGACCTCGGCGTTGCCGAAACCGACCCTACGTTCGACGTCGACGGCACCGATGCCGCTCTCAAGTGTGTTATCCTCGCTAACGTCCTCGCTGGCGGGGGCTTCTCACTCGAGGATGCTGACGTTGTCGGGATCGAGGACGTCCCCCCGAGCGCGCTCGAGCTTGCCGCCGAAGATGGACAGACGATTCGACTCGTCGGTGAGGCGACCCGGGAGGGCGTCCGGGTCGGACCGCGACTGGTCCCCGAAAACGGGGCGATGGCCGTCTCCGGTACCCAGAACATCGTCCAGATCCAGACGCGACACGCGGGCGACCTCTACTCGAGTGGCCGTGGGGCCGGTGGCCCAGAAACGGCGACGGCTGTGCTTTCCGATGTCGGCCGACTCTGAGCGCTGTGCGGTGACGTTACCCCATGTGTAAGAGTCACAAACCGCAAGCAAGCGCCGGGGTGTCTGGAATACGCTTTCGAAATGGTTTTAACCGTATCGGGCAAAATAGACCGATATAAGCGCCTTTGCGCGTGAGCTAAAACCATGAGCGACAAACCGCACCAGAACTTGGCCATTATCGGCCACGTCGACCACGGAAAGAGTACGCTGGTCGGACGACTCCTCTTCGAGACGGGGAGCGTACCCGAGCACGTCATCGAACAGCACCGACAGGAAGCCGAGGAGAAAGGCAAAGGCGGATTCGAGTTCGCCTACGTCATGGACAACCTCGCCGAAGAGCGAGAGCGTGGTGTCACCATCGACATCGCCCACCAGGAGTTCGACACCGACGATTACTACTTCACCATCGTCGACTGTCCCGGTCACCGTGACTTCGTGAAGAACATGATCACTGGGGCCTCCCAGGCAGACAACGCCGTCCTCGTCGTCGCCGCAGACGACGGTGTGGCACCACAGACCCAGGAGCACGTCTTCCTGGCCCGGACGCTCGGTATCAACGAGCTCATCATCGGTGTCAACAAGATGGACGTCGTCGACTACTCCGAAGACACGTTCGGCGAGGTCAAAGACGAGGTCAACCAGCTCCTCAAGCAGGTTCAGTTCCAGGTTGACGACGACTCGTTTATCCCAATCTCGGCGTTCGAGGGCGACAACATCGCCGAAAGCTCCGACAACACCGACTGGTACGGCGGCCGCACCCTCCTCGAGGCACTCAACGACCTGCCCGAGGCTGACGAGGCTTCCGACGCCCCACTCCGTCTGCCAATCCAGGACGTCTACACCATCTCCGGTATCGGTACCGTCCCTGTCGGCCGACTCGAGACCGGAACGATGAACGTCGGCGACAACGTCTCCTTCCAGCCATCGGACGTCGGTGGCGAAGTGAAGACGATCGAGATGCACCACGAAGAAGTGCCAAGCGCTGGCCCCGGTGACAACGTCGGGTTCAACGTTCGTGGCATCGGCAAAGACGACATCCGCCGCGGTGACGTCTGTGGCCCAGCCGACGACCCACCAAGCGTCGCCGAGACCTTCCAGGCGCAGATCATCGTGATGCAGCACCCATCGGTCATCACCGCCGGGTACACGCCGGTCTTCCACGCTCACACGAGCCAGGTCGCCTGTACGATCGAATCGATCGACAAGAAGATGGATCCAGCAAGTGGCGAAGTCGCCGAGGAGAACCCAGACTTCATCCAGTCGGGTGACGCAGCCGTCGTCACCATCCGACCACAGAAGCCACTCAGCATCGAGCCAGCCAGCGAGATCCCAGAACTCGGGAGCTTCGCGATCCGTGACATGGGTCAGACCATCGCGGCCGGGAAGGTCCTCAGCGTCGACGAGAAATAAATGCAGCAAGCACGCGTTCGACTCGCGGGGACAAGCCCACAGGACCTCGATAACATCTGTGACGACGTCCGCGAGATTGCGAGCAACACCGGCGTCAACCTCAGCGGCCCGATTCCGCTGCCGACGAAGACGCTCGAGGTGCCCGCCCGGAAATCGCCCGATGGCGAAGGCACCGCGACGTGGGAGCACTGGGAGATGCGCGTCCACAAGCGCCTGATCGATCTGGACGCCGACGAACGCGCACTCCGACAGCTCATGCGCATTCAGGTACCAAACGACGTCTCGATCGAGATCGTCCTCGAGGACTGAGACGGTTCGTTTTACCGTTTTCGACGTGTTGAGCAACCGCTCTCTCTGTGAACGCACTCGCTGGTAACGAACCGATAACAAAACCCCTTTTTGCAGTTCACAGCGGTGATGCGTACGTGTTCGTCTCGTCGATGTCGTACTGAACGGTACGTACTGACGATTTCGAGTCTGCAGCCGAGGGGGCGCCCAGAAGGTAATCCACGAGGACGGAGATAGCAATGGGGGCTGATACCGAACGGTCACTGCTCTCGCGCTTTCGAATCGAGTTCTCCAGTCAGCTCATCTCGCTGGCAGCGACGGGCCTGTTGACCGTCATCCTTGCCCGATTGTTGTCACCTGGTGACTACGGACTCTTCTATCTGGCACTCGCGATCTTTGCGTTCCTCTCGCTTTTTAGTAACCTCGGCATCCCACGGTCAGCGGCGACGTATGTCGCTGAGTACTCCGTTGCTGATCCGGGGCAAGTCCCACACATCGTGAGACGATCCTGGTACTATCTGTGTGTGGCCTGTGGGCTCACTGCCCTCGTGTTAGTCCTCGGCCACGAGTATCTCGCTGTCGCACTCGAGAGCCCCGATCTCGCCCCGTTGTTGGTTCTGGGTGCCCTGTTCGTCATCGGCACGACCGTCCTGGGATTTCTTCGGGGCGTGCTCCAGGGTTTCGAACGCATTCACCAGTGTGCGGTTTTGAGCATCGTCTCAGCCGGGATCAAACTCGTCTGTGCGACAGCCCTCGTGCTCATGGGCTTTGGTGTCATCGGAGCGCTGGTTGGCTACATCGTCGCGTATGCCATCACCGCCATCCTCGGCGCCGTCATGTTGTATCGAGTGGTTTCGTCGTTCGATCCAGCTCCGACGGTCGAAGACGGGCTTTATAGCCGACTCCTCCGGTATAACGTTCCAATTGCCTTCACGAAGGGCTCTGACGTCCTCGACAAACAGGTCGATACGATTCTGGTTGGTCTGTTTCTCACACCCGTCGCCGTCGGATACTACGCCGTCAGCAAACAGGTCGTCCAGTTCGTCCAGGCACCGGCCGCTGCACTCGGGTTCACTGTTTCGCCGGCGTTCGGAAAACAGAAGGCAGGCAATGCTCTCGAGGACGCAGCCAGGACGTACGAATCGGCCGTCGTCTACCTGCTCTTGTTTTACGTACCGGCTGCGGCGGGGATTGTTCTCGTCGCTGAGCCGTTTATCACGTATACCTTCGGGTCGGACTATCTCGGTGCGGTTCCGCTCCTCCAGATTCTCTCGATCTTTATTGTGCTCCAGGCACTCAATCAGGTAACGAGCAACGGCCTGGACTTCCTCGGGCGCGCTCGGGTCCGAGCCATCGCTAAAGGCGTGACTGCAGTCGCCAACGCCGCACTCAACGTCGCCCTGATTCCCACCCTCGGCGTCGAAGGGGCGGCAATCGCCACCGTCCTGACCTACTCGCTGTACGCTGGTATCAACGTCGTCGTCATTGCCGCTGAGTTCCCCCTCCGTATTGGGTACCTGAGCC
>PUKM01000120.1 GCA_003552325.1 Natrialbaceae archaeon
CCGCCACCGATAATGATGACGTCCGAATCGGAGAAATCCATGAACTCAGTGGTCCACTCCTGGCCGATCGCACGCGTTACATCTGCCTCACCGACGTCACTGAACGGTTCGAACTCGCTCATACTACTAAGTGGTATGACCTAGTAGTAAAATCTATCGGAACGGGACATCACGAGACGGCAGGTTCCCGAAGGCTGAAGAGTTGGCCACACCAACAGAGGGTAGCGCATGAATCGTCGCTCGTTCCTCACCGCCGCTGTCGGGAGTTCGGTCGCCCTCTCCGGGTGTCTCGAGCTTTTTACCGAAAACGGTGAGGAAATCCTCGACCCGGCCTCGCTGGTCGTCGTCTGGTCGGACCTGCTCAGACAGGACCCCGGGACCGACGACGAACGGGTAACGGTCTGGGGTCTGCTCAGAAACGAAGGTGAACGCCACCCCAGTTACGTCGAGGTTCGAGCGATCTTTCTCGATGCAGACGGCGAAGAACTCGATAGGGTCATCGAAAACATCGAAGACCCCACCGAGGACGAAGACTGGCCGTTCGAAATCGAATTTCCGAGTTTCGGCGAGGCAGCACGAGAAGTCGTCGATTACGAACTCGAGCCGACGACGAGCGTCTGACATCCCGAGAGTGAACGGGAGACACCCACGCGGTCGAACACACCCCCGCATGCCAGGGAATGTGCCGTGTGCACACCCACCAACAAACCGACAACCCACATGACCGAACACGACGAAGGCGTTTCCACGCTTGCCAAACAGGGGAGCATCACCTTTGCTGGCAACGTGATCAATGGCGTCCTCGGCTACGTCATCGTCATGGTCATCACCCGATTCGTCAGCCCGTCGGTCTACGGGCTCTGGGTGCTCGCCACCTCGGTTATCCTGTTCATGCAGGTGTTCGCCAATCTCGGGCTCCCACTCGCGATCGATTACTTCGTGCCACAGTACCTCGAGGATGACGAACCGGGCAAGGCAAAAGGGGTTATCGTCCAGGTAACGACGACCGTCCTGGTCACCTCCTCACTCGTTGCGCTCGCCATCGCGTACACCTCCGCCGAGATCGCCGCGTTCTTCCAGGAGCCCCCACTCGAGTTTGCCCTCCTTTTATTGGCGGTTACGGTACCGATGCTCGCGATATATAACATCCTCTTGACCTCGTTTTACAGCATCAAAAAGCTCCAGTATCGCGTCATCATGCGTGATCTGGTCCGTCCAATCGTCCGATTTACCGTGACGACCGGACTCTTGCTCATCGGCTTCGGGCTGATCGGTCTGGTAGTTGGCTACGTCGTTGGCCTCTTCATTGCCATCACGATCGGCGCGATGATCTTTACGTATAAAGCCTGGGAGGTCATGTCCGCCACACTCGAGCCCGTCTCGAACTGGCCACTATTTAAATACTCAGTCCCACTGGCGATGACGAGCGTCGTCTTCGTCCTGATGGGGCACGTCGATTATTTCGTCCTCGGATTCTTCCTCGACTCAGACGACGTCGGTATCTATCGCGTCGGCTATATGCTCGGCTCCGGACTGATGATCATCTTCAACTCGCTCTCACCAGTGTTCAAGCCGCTCATCGCGGAAACCAGAGACGACCGTGACCTCGTCGAAGAACGGTTCCGTGTCGCCGCCCGCTGGATCGCTGGCATTACCTTCCCGTTCGCGATCATTATTTCACTCGGTGCGGGTTCGTTCCTCGCTGTCCTCTACACGCCACAGTACGCCGAGGCAAGCGGCGTCGTTGCACTCCTCGCGATGGCGTTCCTCTTCAACGTCACGTTCGGCGGGCCCGACGGGAGCCTCCTCCAGGGGATGGGCTACTCCCGAATCGTCTTTGTAAACACTGCCGTCCTCTTTGGGACGAACTTCGGTATCTCGGTTCTACTCGTCCCACTCTACGGCATCAATGGTGCAGCGATTGGATCCGCTAGCGCGCTCTTTCTGGTCGGCGCACTCACCCTCGCCGCACTCTACTACCTCGACCGGATCCATCCGTTCACCCGGGACTTCGGCAAGGTTATTCTGGCGGGCGTTCCAGCTGCAGTCGCCGGAATTCCTGTCGTCTGGTTCCTCGAGACAGACCTCTTCGTGGTTGTTGTCCTCCCTATCGTCGTCCTCAGCGTCTACATCATCACGCTCATCAACACCGATTCGTTTACCGAAAAAGACGCCCAGATTGCCGCAGAGCTCGGGCCAGACATTGCAAAATGGCTGCCACTGGGCTTGTTCAATCGGTAAAGAAGAATAGACCGCGCTAGTTGCCAGCGTAGTGCGCTCGAGCACGCCGGCCGGCCGGGATAATGACCCAGAAGGTGAGCGCACCAAGCAGGGCGAAGTACAGCGCCGCGTCTTTGACGATCAGTGCCATCGTTTCGAACGTCCCGGGGTCCTCCGGTCCTGGCGCGATGAGCTGGGTGTCGTAGAACGATTCAGTGTTGTACCAGCCCGCAAACGTCATCCACACCAAGATCCCCACGCTGAGGATGGCGAACCCTTTCATGAACTCGTCAGCCATTATCTGACTCTTTGTCGGCGTCGTCTTTAGCGTTTCCCATTCCCTCGGTCCGGAACCGCGTCGAGAACGCATACGTTGCCGCCCCGCCAGCGATCATCCCGACACCAAGCAGGGCCAGACCGATACTCACGTCGGAGGCTGCTGCCTGGGTCCGGTCGGTCGCGACGTCGAGCAGGATAAACCCCCCGAGTACACCAACGATGGCGATGATCGTCGAAAACACGGTGATCGTTTTGTATAATCGCATCGGCACGACGACCTCTCGAGAGCCGCTTTTCCCGGTCTGTGGCCCTTCAGCGGCGGGTCCCTCGTCGACGGTGTCAGTCCCACTGGATTCGTATCCACTCCCAGTATCGGCGTCGGCTTCGTCCCCAACGGTGCCAACAGCACTCCCACCTGCAGGCCCGACAGCTTCGGACGTCTCCTCGAGTCCCTCCTCACTCGAGTGACTGGTCGTTGTCGATCCGTCGGCGGGTTCCTCGCTGTGGTCCACCGCGGGGTCACCGCGGTCGTCTGCTGGATCGTTCCCGGTCATATGCGTGCTTCGGTCCGACGGGAAAAGAGCGCTCTGACTTTTCCCTGCTGGTGGGGTCAGGCATACGCATGGCTCTCGAGGATGCGTTCATCCAGATGGCTTTCGCTGGGAGTTACGTCAAACAACGCATCGAAACGATAAAAACGGTGAGTCGCGGTCTCGCGCCGACTATCTCGGTGGCCTGAGCCGATAGTACCGTCTGTTCAGGTCGTACATGTACCCTTCGCGCATCGTCTTCAGGACGGCGTAGGTGATCGCCGCCGCGATGATCGGCAGGAAGAACGCCAGATCGAACGTAATGGCGACTTCCCACGGGAACATCTCCTGGATTGGGAGGATGCTCATGGTGAACGCGAAGACGACACCGCCGACACCGAGTGCAGCCCAGAAGGGCTCCTCGACGGGCCGTCGAGCACTTCCCTTATTGAGGAAGGGAAGGATGGCGATCACACCGACGACAACGACGTTTGCAAGAACGCCGTACAGTTCGTCGGACATGATCTTCTCACCACCGACGATTGCGAGCTCGGGGTTGATCGGATCGAGGTGCAACAGGCCGAACGACCAGTAGAGATACCAGTCGGGCAGGATCACTTCGGGAGTCTCTGCTGGGTTCGCAACGTCACCAAGGTGTGGCGGCAACATAGCCGACAGGAACAACAGCATTCCCGTGAAGAAACTCGCTAACGCGATGTTCCTGATCGTCTCGTGTGGCCACGTTGGGAATCCAAGCACGTCGCGCTCGACGTAACTCGACTCCTGGCGCAGGTCCTGGTCCTCACGCCGCGCCCGCTCGAAGTATTCGTAGGTGACCCTCGAGAGGCCTGTGGTGCGTTCTTTTCGCTCTCGCCAGGTCGGCACCTCGTCGTCGGGGGCGACGATCCCGGGGCCGCTTCCGTCCGTTCGGGGTTCGTTTGATTCGTTTTCGCTCATGGTCGATCAGTGTGGTTCCGCGATGCCTTGCATCCAGACGATACCGATGTGTATTGCGATCAACGCCGTGACGACGAACGGCAAGACGAAGACGTGTAAGATGTACATCCGCTGCAGGGTGGGCTGGCCGAGGCTGAAGCCACCGAACAGCAGCTGTGCCGTCCACTCACCGACGATTGGGACAGCCAGTGACATCTCGACACCGATCTGTCCGGCCCAGAACGCGAGCTGGTTCCAGGGCAGGAGGTAGCCGGTGTACCCGAACAGCATCGTCAGGCTGAGCAAGATGACACCGATGATCCAGTTGACCTCACGGGGTTCCTTGTACGCCCCGGTGAAGTAGACACGGAGCATGTGCAAGAACACCGCAGCCACCATCACCTGGGCTGCCCACCGGTGGATACTCCGGAGCATAAACCCGAAGTTGAGGTCTTTCATGATCGCAACGATCGTCTCGTAGGCGATCGGATCACCATCGGTCCCGGTCGCCGGGGCATAGTAGAACCCGAGGAGGGCGCCACTCACGGCGGCAACGAGATACGCGATGACTGAAAACGATCCGAGGGCATACAACGGATACCAGTACCAGAACTTGTTGTCCAGATTGTACTGTTCGGTGTGGCTCTTTGGCATCTGGAGGTTGATCTTGTAGTACATATCCTCCAGCAGCTCGAGGTAATCGACGATGCGGAACCGCTTATCGAGCCAGATGAGGCTCATCAGATACGTCTTCTCGATCAGCGAGAGCTCTTTTTCCGCGAGCCACGCACCATGATCGTGTTCGTCTTTACGCTCCAGACTCATCAGCTATCCTCCGGTCGTGGTAGCGATGGGAACTGGTCTTCGACGATGTCGAACGGATCGTACACCGAGTTGTGACAGTTGCAGTAGATCTTGTTGTCCGCCCCGAAGTCCGGTGCCCCGGCGAGGCTTCGGTATCCAGGGACACAACAGAAGTGGGTGCACTTGTAGACGTAGGCAATGTATCGGCCGCCGTCTTCGTCCTCGGGACAGGCTGCTTCCATCCAGTCTCGAGTTCGTTCGTCCATCGCGTCGAAATCGAGTTGATCGGTCTTGATGACCAGAATTGGAATCGTTTCCTCGGCTGGGACTTCCTCTGACCGCCAGGTACCGGTCGCGGGTTTCCCTTGATCGGGGTCGCCAATCTGGGTGGTCCAGTCGTCGTAGTCCTCGAAATGCTCGGTGAGCATGACATCGCCGCCGTCGACTTCGTCCATCCAGTCGTAGACTCCGGCGTCGTACCGGAAGAGGGCGTCCTCGTCAGTGTTATCGGGGACGATGCCCTCGAACGTCTGGAGGCCACAGTACTGGAACCATTCAGTGGTGTACTCGACACCACCGATCTCAGCCGCAGATCGGACGAACTCGGTCCCGTCACCGAGTGTTTCGCTTTCGGGTTCCGGCCATACGCCGGCGAGTTCACCGTCGTCGGTGATCTCCATCGGAATCTGTGGCAGGCCACGTGGTGCCGGTCCAAGCGTTCGATTCGCCCCGAAGTAGTTCATGATACCGCCACCGCCACCGGTTGGCGTCGTGGTACTGGTCACCGTGACTGCACCGGTAGCCAGCGCGCCGGAGATGGCGGCACCGCCGACGACGCCTTTTACGAAGCGGCGGCGGTCGGATTCAACTGGATATTTGTCGTCGTTAGCCATAGTTATCGTTTGTAGTAGGGATAGATCGCGCGTTTCACCGTGTCCCATGCATCGGTGCTCTCAACGAGTGGCGTACCGTCTACGTCCTCCTCTTCGATATAGAGGTCTTCCCATTTCCGTCGGCGCTTCTTGACGATCATGACGTCGGGGAGGAACTCCTTCCGGTAGAGCATGAGAATAAAACCGAGGTTGATGAATATCGCCGCGAGGAGGAATCCGAGCAGCATGTTTCCGTCACCGCCGTCGAGCCCAGCGTAGCCCCAGTTGGCTGCCAGACCATAGACGAACAGCGAGACGAACACGATCTGTACGAGCGTCAAGAGCACGATCGCGATCGCTGCTGCGGTACTCTCACGAGGGGGCTCGTATCGGTGAATGTCTCCGTATGTACTTCCTGATGATGACATGATTATTTCCTCCCTGGGCTACTCGTGTGTGCCGACTCGCCATACTTCAGGATGTAGAACGTGAAGACGAACGAGATGAAGATGGCGAGGAACGAGGCAACGCCGACGAAGTGCTTCTGGATCGGGATGCCGAGGTCGTCGATGTCGGCTTCACCTGGTCCTTCCTCGATCTCGTCGGTGACTTCGATGGTCCCATCCATACCCGGGTGTGGGTCGCACGTGTACGCATAGTTCCCTTCTACATCGAAGGTGTACTCGTAGGTCCCATCGCTGATCAGGTCGGGATGGCCTTCCCAATCGGAGTCATCCGGAACCTCAGTCGGGTTGATGTTGTGGTCGATATCACCAACCCACTCCCAGACGACGGTCGTCCCGGGTTCGATTGTCAAATCCTCTGGTTCATAAAAGTTGTCGCCGACTTCAACGGTTTCAGTGGCGCCGGCTCCGTTTCCGTTCCCGTTCCCGTTGCCATTGTCGTCGCCGTTCTCCGCTTCACCGTTTTCGTCGCCGTTTTCCTCGTCGCCGTTTGTCTCGGTGTCGTCACCGGCCTCATCATCCTGAGCCACGACGGGCGTCGCGGCAGATACGGCTACGGCTCCCCCGGTAACGCCGCTGGCCGCTACGATAAACTCCCGCCTCTTCATACATGATGCTCTCAGGAACGTGTTTTCTTAAACCCTCCGATGCCTCCCCCGGTAATCGTATCAACCAACCACATAGACACCCACATGTGCCAGAGGTGGTGTGCTGAGGCCACGATCCGCCGAGATCGAAGTCTACCCACCTTCCTCCAGCGACTGCGGCTCTTCGCTCGGCCCTTCGAGGCCCCGGTCGTCTTCGAACGCCTCGTCGGGGATGGGGAGAAACGGCGGTCGGGTGCCGGATCCGATCGAGCGGAGCCGGTACTCGTACTCTTCGGTACGAAAGCGGTCTGAAAGACGCGCGTTCGCGACGACCAAAAACAGGGCGAGTGAGATACCGATGAAGATCATCCCTACCACCCCGAGCACCAACTGGGACTCGAGGCCCTGCGTGATCCAGAGACCAATGGCGATGATCCCGATCAGGAGCTGGGAGAACGCGAGCAGTTGCAACATCCAATTACCGAGTTCACTCCGCTCCCCGGAGAGGTCATCCGGTTCGGGCAAGTGCCAGTCTTCGGGTGGCTCTTCGACCTCGTAGCTGTCCATCGAACAGAGAGCAATCGTGGGTTTCACGTCCCTGACGACGGTGCCGCGACCTTCAACCGTGCCATCGGGGAAGATGATTGCGTAATCGGTGTCGGAGTAGGCGACAAGCGCGCGATGGCCATCGATGGTCGCATACTCGAGGGTGGCGAACACCTCACGGTCCGCGATCCTGGACTTGAGTTCGTTTTCGACACGCGAAAGGAGTTCGTCACCAGTGATCCACGTG
The DNA here is from genome assembly GCA_003552325.1 of Natrialbaceae archaeon. Lineage (GTDB taxonomy): Archaea > Halobacteriota > Halobacteria > Halobacteriales > Natrialbaceae > Natronosalvus. The sequence goes on from PUKM01000120.1 coordinate 7,486, forward strand.
TCGGGGTCGAAGGCCACGTCCCACTCTTCGGCCGTCATTTCGGCCATGTCCCGCTCGCTGAAGTTCTCGAAGTCGTATTTTTCTTCGACCTCTTTTCGCAGGGCATCGAGATCTCCCGCATCGGCTCGTTCGCCGTCCCGGTCTCCGTCTCCAGCCCCGCCTGTACGCGCAGTCTCGGCCGTCGCCGGCGCATCCCCGGGAGGGTGCTCGAGGTCGGCAGCCTCAGCGTCGACGTCAGTTTCGTCCGGAGCCTGCTCGTTGGCGCCGCTTGCGGCGGATTCGTCAGCAGCTCGGTCCTCTGAGACGTCGCCCATTGTGTGGGTGTTAGATGTGAAGGGCCCTTAGCGTGACGGTTGCGGTGGGCATCGTGGGTGATGCCGGTGAGCAGGTGGTGGTTTCGCTTCCCTTATTGGTCAGCCGTCCCGACTGACCAGTATGGTTTCGTCGATGGCGGTGGCAACCCTCGCCCTCCTCATGATTACGGCGAGCTTTCCCTTTTATCTCTATGGGGCCTGGATCATGATCGACGCCGACGTCGTCACCTGGGACGTCCTCACCTACCACCTCAAAGTGATCGTTGTCGGCCTGACGTTGACGACGATTCCGGTCGTCACCTGGATGTTACCGCGCCTCGCCGAACAACTCGGCGGCCTCGGTGCCGTACATGCCTTCTTCGGCCTGCAGGCGTACGCGATGTTGTTCGTTGGCCTGACGGCAATCGTTCGAATCTTCCAGGTCAAATTCGAACACGACCTGTATGGGGATCCCGACCAAGACGTAGACCTCGATGATCTTCATGAGAACATGCACGCCTGGCGGCGGCGCCTCCGAGTCGGCGTCTTCGGCTTCGTCTTCTTCTGGATACTCGCGTACATCCTCGGCGTCATCCAGTATCTCATTATTTATCGGATCGTTATCTGACGGCGATGGCGCCCGTCACGAGCGGTTCGACGGCACAGTAGCCACCTGAGTTCATACTGCTGGCTGTACCTGTGTGACGATTCTCAGCGCCCGGGGAGGCGAGAACAGTGAGCGACGGACAGCCGGCAGTATCACCTCGCCTCGAGTGAACAACGGTTCGTGACTAGCGCTCGTCGACGATATGGGCGAAGTCAGCGGTTTCGAGGACCGGGACAGTCTCACAATCGAGACCGTGTCGGTGAAGAGCAACGGCCGTCGTGAAGGCCTCGTCTCTGTCCGCAGCCTCGAACGTCACCACAAAGTCGTGGGGGCCGAGCATGGCATACGAATGATGAATATCGATCCCCTGCTCCTCGAGGTCACTCTGTATATCACCCCAAACCGATGCAAGTTCCTGGGCGTTCTGGATTTCACGTGTGGTCAGATCGACGAAAGAGGTGTATGTGGGCACGCCTCTCGATTATCGGGCAGTGTGAATAGGTGTTGAGCACGCATGCGCGGGCCGGAAGGGGTGACCGCCAGTTGCTGCCGATGACGTGCCTTTTTTGACGACGCTCTGTGTACCCCGAGTCATGAGAAACGCGAAGATCGTCTGTACGCTCGGGCCGGCGTCGAGTTCTGAGTCGGCAATTCGATCACTTTCTGATGCTGGTATGTCCGTCGCGCGGCTCAACGCGAGCCATGGCAGTCTCGAGGATCGGGCCGCACTGATCGAACGGGTCCGCGTGGTCGACGAGGTGACGCCGAACCCTGTCGCCGTGATGCTCGACACGAAAGGACCTGAAATCCGAACGGCGCCACTCGAGGAAGGCGAGACCGTCTCCCTGGAGGCAGCGTCGACGGTTCGGTTCGTCGAAGGTGAACACGCCAACTCCGAGGTGATTGGGCTCTCAGTACTGGTCGACACCGTCGAGCCAGGGGACAGAATTCTACTCGACGACGGGTTAATCGAAACGCGTGTGACGGCAGTCGATGACGAAACGATCCACGCAACGGTCGAAACGGGAGGTGACCTCGGCGGTCGGAAAGGGGTCAACGTCCCTGGCGTCGATCTGGACCTCGACGTCGTCACCGAAGCAGACCGTCGTGACCTCGAGCTGGCTGCCGAAGCCGGCGTTGACTTCGTCGCTGCCAGTTTTGTCCGGGACGCCGAAGACGTCTACGAGGTGAGCGAGACGCTCGAGGAGTTCGGCGCGGAGATCCCGATTATTTCGAAGATCGAACGGGCCGGTGCCGTCGACAACTTAGAAGAGGTCATCGAGGCCTCAGATGGAATCATGGTTGCCCGTGGCGACCTCGGGGTCGAGTGCCCGATGGAGGACGTCCCGATGATCCAGAAACGGATTATTCGCAAGGCCAAGGAGGCTGGTCGACCGGTGATTACGGCCACCGAAATGCTCGATTCGATGGTCCACTCCCGTCGACCAACCCGCGCTGAGGCTTCAGACGTGGCGAACGCCGTCCTCGACGGCACTGATGCCGTGATGCTCTCTGCAGAGACGGCAGTGGGCGATCATCCAGCGACCGTCGTCGAGGCGATGGACAGCATCATCCGTCAGGTCGAAGGCGCAGACGAATACGCTGACGTGCTCGAGCAGCGGGTGCCGACGGCGGGCCAGACCCGAACGGATGCACTCGCGCGCTCGGCCAGATACCTCGCTCGAGACATGGAAGCAGACGCGATTGTTGCTGCAACGGAATCCGGCTACACCGCCCGAAAAGTGGCTAAATATCGGCCAGGGGTACCGGTCGTCGCCTCAACGCCAGATCATACAGTCCGCCGACAGCTCGCCCTCTCGTGGGGCGTCACACCCGTCTACGCCAGTATCTCCGACCAGGGTGCTGACGCCGTCGTTTCACGAGCCGTGCAATCGGCACTCGATCAAGGGGTGGCTGAAAGCGGTGATACGGTCGTTGTCCTCTGTGGTATGATGACCGAACTCGAGGGCGCAAACACGACAAACATGATGAAAGTCCACGTTGCCGCCGATGCCCTGGACACTGGACGCGTCGTCGTCAGCGGACACGCCAGTGGCCCCCTCGTCATCGTTGATGATGGGGACCTCACAGACGTTCCCGACGGAGCGATCATCGCACTCAAACCAGGGTTCGACGCGGAGTTCAGCGGCGGCGTCGAGAAAATCGCTGGCATCGTCGACGCCAGGCCCGGCATGACCGGCTACCCGGCGCTAATCGCTCGAGAGACCGGCGTCCCGATGGTGAGTGATGCGGATATTACGGATGTGGACACGGCGGGCGGTCGAGAAGTCACGATCGACGGCGATCGCGGTGTCGTCTACGATGGACGAATTCACGACCGACGATCGCGCGAGTAACCGCTTTACACTCACCGGACCCGCGGGTTTTTGCGTCCGGACACCTAACCCCGTGTCATGACCGACGAGACCACCGAGGACCAATCAGCCCCCCCTCGTGTGGAGTCCACCGAGCCGTTCGACACGCTGGAAGCCGACGACGAGGACCAGTTCGCCGACGGGATGTCGTCGTTCGAAGATCGGATCCCTATCCCCGATGCCGAGGAGCGAGAACGTCGCGTTAGGGCCGCAGGAACGGACCAGTCGAACGACGACGAACCGGATCCGTATGCGCCGGAACCAAGTGACACCGTCATCGAATCCGGGCGTCCATCACTCGAGAACGCGGTGTTTGTCCTTCTCGGAGCGGTGTTGATGATCCTCATTATGGCGAGACTTACATCCATCCTGGCTTTTTAACCAGGCCTGGCGCCTTCGTAGGAGGCCAGTACAAGGATCACTATCACCACAGGCTTTCTGGCTCGGTAAACCTTTAATCGGGCTGAACCCCAATTGATACTCATGCTGGAACTCCTCGTGGATAATCTCCCCGTCGTGTTGCTCGCAACGGGGCTTGGATTGATGGCGCTCGAGGCGGTCTCCCCAGGGGCCCATCTCATCGTGATCGGCGTTGCGCTCGTCGGAGCCGGGCTCGTCGGTGTGATGCTCCCGGTGGCGCTGAGCCCATTTATTCTGGCCGCGATTACCCTCGTGATCGGTGGCGCAGCCACGTGGGTCTACCGTGAATTCGATTTCTACGGCGGAAAGGGAACCGCACAGACCAGAGACTCCGATTCACTCTCGGGAACGACGGGGTACGTCACCAAAACGGTGACCAGCCGAAGCGGTGAGGTCAAACTCGACAGTGGTGGCTTCGCCCCCCACTACTCGGCCAGAGCCTACGAGGGGACTATCGAAGAAGGCGAGGAGATCATCGTCATCGATCCCGGTGGCGGAAACGTCCTTACCGTTGCCGCGATGGGCGACCTCGAGACTGATAGTATCGACCGGGAACTCGCTAGAGGCGCAGCTGAACAAGCGTCATCATCTGATGGGGAAACCGAGAACACAGGCGTCGAAGACGAGTCAATGACCGAACCAGAGCGCTCTGACTGACTAACTGACTGGTCGTGGGGTCAACCTGTTTGTAAAACAAGGGAACCCTTTTGTTCCTACCACGATAAGTTCAAACCATGGTACCGGATCTGATACTCGCACAGGTAGGAGAGTTCGGGCTGTTCCTCGGTGCACTGGTCATCGTTGTCGTCCTCGCAGCGCTCCTGAGCGCCATCGAAATCGTCAATGCGTACGAAAAACGCACACTGACTGTCTTTGGGGAGTATCGCAAACTCCTCGAGCCGGGTATCAACGTGATCCCGCCGTTCGTCTCTCGGACGTTCACCTTCGACATGCGGACCCAGACGATCGACGTCCCTCGGCAGGAGGCGATTACCCGGGACAACTCGCCAGTCACCGCAGACGCCGTCGTCTACATTCGCGTGATGGACGCCAAGAAGGCGTTCCTCGAGGTCGACGACTACAAGACAGCTGTTTCGAACCTCGCCCAGACCACCCTGCGTGCCGTCCTGGGTGACATGGAACTCGACGACACCCTGAACAAACGCCAAGAGATCAACGCACGAATCCGTACGGAGCTCGACGAACCCACCGACGAGTGGGGGATTCGCGTCGAGAGCGTGGAAGTCCGTGAGGTCAACCCATCGAAAGACGTCCAGCGCGCGATGGAACAACAGACCTCCGCCGAGCGGAAACGCCGTGCCATGATCCTCGAGGCACAGGGTGAACGCCGCAGTGCCGTTGAGAAGGCAGAGGGTGACAAACAGAGCCAGATCATCCGTGCACAGGGTGAAAAACAGAGCCAGATCCTCGAAGCACAGGGTGACGCCATCTCGACCGTCCTGCGCGCCCGGTCGGCCGAATCGATGGGCGAGCGCGCCATCATCGACCGCGGCATGGACACCCTCAGTGAGATCGGCCAGAGCGAGTCGACGACGTTCGTCCTGCCACAGGAGCTCTCCTCGATGGTGGGTCGCTACGGCAAACACCTCTCGGGTAGTGACGTCCGCGATGACGTCGGGGAACTCGAGAGTCTCGATTTCGACGACGAAACGCGGGAACTGATCGGCCTCGACGACATCGCCGAGATCATCGGTGAAATCGACGAGGAAGCTGAGATGGACCTCGAGGCGATGGAACAGCAGGCCCAGGCGATCAAAGAGGGGAAGGATCCGGTCATCGAGGAGATGGACCAGGAGTTCGAAGACGCCCCGGAATCTGAAGCGATGCCGGACGACGTTGCCTGAGACAGGAGCCGGTACGGTTCGCCCTGTCCAGTGATCGTTCACGCACCACTCGTGGCAACATCACGAGTACTCAATTTTACTGACCGTCCTGACTCCCAGAGCGAAGAACAGCGAAACGCGTTTTACCCCCGACCGCTTTTTTGGTTGTAGGTATAGCATGACAGGTTCTGACGGCGTCGACGAAGAGAAGCGAGCGACCTTGCGGCGTTTCGCTGCTGTCGGCGCGGTGTCTCCGTTGGCAACGTTCTCGGAGTCGGCCGAGGCCGATACTGGCGAGAGCGATGCTCGGGACGCGATTGCGGGCTATCTGTCGACGACGCCGGGGGCACACTTCTCGAAGATCCGTGACGACCTCCAGCTCGGAACCGGTGAGACCCAACATCACCTGCGCCGACTCGAGGAACTCGAGGTCGTCGAATCCTACAGCGATGGCGATTACAAACGTTTCGTGCCCGCGACACGCTTCGACGAGTTCGAAAAGAACGCCCTTGGCTATCTTCGTCGGAGCACCCCACGGGGAATGCTCGTCGAACTGCTATCGAACCCCGAGGCCACGGCCAGTGATTTAGCCGATGCACTCGAGGTATCCCCACCCACAGTGAGCAAATACGCGGGCGAACTCGAGGAAGCAGGGCTGTTGTCACGCGAGGACGGCTACGCGGTCGAGCGCCCGGAAACGGTGCTTTTGTTGCTGGTCCGGTATGCGGATTCCTTCGGTGAGCGGACGGTTGCACTGGCCCAGGAGGCTGGTGGATTGATCCGCTACGACGCCTGAGCGCGATAGCACGCTATAGGCAGGTCACGAGTGCTCGAGGATAGCCGGGAGCTCCTGTAATGATTCGATCTCGTGTGTCGTTCCCTCGGGGGTTGGGACGTCACGGTTGTGTGAGCGCCTGATGAAGATGGGCTCGAGTCCGGCTGCGATCGCAGCCTCGACGTCCGTGGCCCGGTCACCGACGTACTGTCCGGCGTCGATACCGAGCCGGTCGAGCGTCAGCTGGATGTAGTAGGGGTCCGGCTTTCGTCTGCTAAATGCTTCGGGGATCGGTTTTCGACCCTGCACAGCGGCGAAGGGGGCATCGAGGAATTCGGCGACGAACTGGACGGTTGCGTGTCGATTGTTGCTCACGAGTGCGAGTGGAACTCGTTCACCGAGTTTCCTCAGGACATCGACGTCGTCGTAGATTCCCCGTTCACCCTTTCGTATGCACTCGTGTGAACGCGTACAGGCGTGGGCGTGTTTCAGCTCGAGAAAGGTCGACGGACCGACATCGAGTCTCGAGCAGACGTTGACGACCGTTGACTCAACGTGTGTTCCGAGGGCTTCACGCTGGTCTGGTGTCGGTTCGAGGCCGAGGTCATCGATCGCATCCTCTGTTGCCGCGTCGTAGATACCCGGAAGGGTTCGCGGTCCGTCGAGGATCACACCGTCCATGTCGAGCAAGAGCGCACCCATACCGCAGGATCCAACGCGTCGGGTGTAAAAATGTGTCCCGATAGCCGTGCGTGCCCGACTCATACTGGTGGCTGTAACCGTGTGAAGATTCTCGCCACCCGGGGAGGCGAGAATCCTGAACGACTGACAGCCGACAGTATCAGACGTTGACTTTCCAGGTCGTGCTCGAGGAGTAGCCCCACTTTTCGATGTCGATATCGTAATCGCCGTGCTGGAGGGCGGTGATGTTCGCACCGACTTCTTTGGCCGTCATGCCGAGTTCCTCGCCGATCAGTCGCGACTTGAAGTAGGTTTTCGTGGCGGCGTGGTCACGAAGGTACTGGAGGATACGCGTTTGTTTGCTCGTCAGGTCGGGAGCCGTTGCCGTGCTCATAGCTCTATCCATGACCAGCGCTGACTTAGGGGGTTTGGTACAGGTGGTTAACTCGTCGCCGTCGTTCGGTTTCGGTTGGCACTCGAGGGGGTGGGTCTGAGACGTGGTGGGGGGTTGGTACGGCCGGTTAATTCTCTCTTTTCAGAGACGGTCACGAAAAGACGAACGTTACCGAGCGGTGGCTCCTGGGCATGGTACTTTCGATCGGCTGTAATGAGGGCATACAGGCCGGTTACGGTCAGTAACAGTGCGTTACGAGTTACGAATTCGAATAGTATGAAGTGATGAACGGACCCATCGCACAGGCGACGGCGGTCGCAAGCGCGTCCGTGCGATCAGTCAGGCCCGCAGTGAGTGCGCCCGCCGCACCCTCAGTTTCTGCAATGTCATCCGTTCCGAGGAGATCGTTCATAATTGGGCCGAGCTCGTCCCCCGCCTCGAGACGCTGACTGACTTCCACGGGTAACTCGAGCGTCGGTCCGCCCCCAAAATGTGTTCGGTCGCCGTCGCTGACCGCTGCCCACATGATGAGTGAATAACCGTTGTCGCCCGTAAACTGTGTGACCCCGCCCTCGAGGCCAACTCCGTAGTCCACATCGGTGGCCGCGTACGCACGATGGGCCCTGGTCAGCGCACCACGCCTGGTCTCGTCGTAGCCGATCGGTTGTTCGGAGACACCGGAGTCAACCTCGATTGCGGTAGTCGTGAGGTCGAACCTCGAGAGTCCCCGTTTGACGGCTTGCACTTTTACTGGATTGGTGCTGCCAACGGCCAAATGCATAGCCGTGCATGGCTCTTCAGGGGGCAAAACGTATCCGGTACCAGCCTTCGGAGGCGTGCCACGTGCACACATGGTCCTATTTGAATGTTTGGATTGTTAATGCTATTTCGGGCGAATAACAGGGTTTTGAGCACTGTTGGCATATTTTTTCGAAATAGTTATATAACACTCCTTTGAAGAAAGGAGGTAACGACTCCGCCCGAGTGTTTCCGTTATTGCTCGGCCAGCAGGATTTGGTTTCCATGACCAACGCACGACTATCCACCAGAGCCCGACGTACCGAAGCCCAGGAAGACGAACAAAGCCGAGAAGGTGAGGCAAATGACCTCTCGTGCCCGGAGTGTACCGGGCAGCTCGTCGTCGACGACGAACACGGCGAGACCATCTGTGAGGACTGTGGCCTCGTCGTCGAAGAGGACTCCGTCGACCGCGGCCCAGAGTGGCGCGCGTTCGACTCGGCTGAGAAGAACAAGAAATCCCGCGTCGGTGCCCCGACGACGAACACCATGCACGACAAGGGGCTCTCGACGAACATCGACTGGCGGAACAAAGACGCCTACGGCAACTCCCTGGGCAGTCGCCAGCGCGAAAAGATGCAGCGCCTTCGCAAATGGAACGAGCGCTTCCGCACCCGCGACAGCAAAGAGCGCAACCTGAAACAGGCACTCGGCGAAATCGACCGGATGGCCAGCGCCCTCGGCCTGCCGAACAACGTTCGTGAGACCGCGAGCGTCATCTACCGCCGCGCACTCAACGAGGATCTCCTCCCCGGCCGATCCATCGAAGGCGTCTCGACCTCCTGTGTCTACGCCGCTGCCCGCCAGGCCGGCGTGCCCCGCAGCCTCGACGAAATCGCCGACGTCAGCCGGGTCGAGAAAAACGAAATCGCCCGCACCTACCGCTACGTCGTCCGCGAACTCGGCCTCGAGGTCCAGCCTGCCGACCCAGAGAGCTACGTGCCACGGTTTGCCTCCGGGCTCGACCTCTCGGACGAGGCCGAACACCGTGCTCGCGCCCTGTTGCGCAATGCCAAAGAGAAGGGCGTCCACAGCGGAAAATCCCCAGTTGGTCTCGCTGCTGCGGCCGTTTACGCCGCAGCCCTGTTGACGAACGAGAAGACCACCCAGGCCGCCGTGAGCGACGTCGCCGACATCTCCGAAGTGACGATCCGCAACCGGTACCACGAACTGCTCGAGGCCGAGGACACCCTCGGCATGGCCTGAGTTTCGGGTACTGATTTTTCGAGCGATTTCCCTGACCAGAAGCCACGCCCTCGAGCGACAAAACCGCCGCTGACGAGGCACTTTTCTCGAGGCAGACGCATTCACGGCCATGGACCTCGATTTCGAGTCATTTAATCTGGCCGCCTCAACGGCCGACCTCGATGACGAACCACGAGCGCGCGAACACGCCGACTGCCTCGAGTACCGGATGGATCTCGCTACCGACCCGCTCGGGGCGCTCGAGGCGTACGACGGCGCGTTACCGATCCTCGCTACGAATCGCGCCGAGTGGGAAGGCGGAGAGGCCGAAGACGACGGACGCCTCGAGGCGCTGGCCGAGGCTACGACAGTCGACGCCGTCGGCGCGATCGACGTCGAATTAGCCGCCGTGCTCGAGGGTGATGCTGATGCGGTACTCGAGCAAGCCCGAGATGTTGGTGTTTCGATCGTCATTTCCGCTCACGACTTCGAGGGCAAGCCTTCGCGACCGGACCTCG